>JAGBDQ010000104.1 GCA_017937415.1 Oscillospiraceae bacterium | reverse complement strand
CTATGCCCATAGTGTGAATGGCTTCTCTCATGGCTCGAAAGTTGCCTTTGAGGGCGGTATCATCTCCAACAACACTGCGACCGGCGGCTGGGGCGGCGGTGCTCTCATCGAAGACTCCACCAGCGATTTCGGCGTCAATGGCGGCCGGACTGTGTTTGATGGCAATGTGTCCGCTGGATTGGGCGGCGGCGTGTTCCTGCGCTTTGGTATGCATCGTATATACAAAGCCACATTTAGTGACAACCAGGCCAATAGGGCGAACTCTTACTATGACGGCGGCGCGATCTATATCGAGGAGTACACTGTTGCCCATATGAAGAACGTCTTCGTCAGCGGGAGCACAACCAATCGGAATGGGGCGGCAGCCGTGGCCGTGTGCCCCACCGGTGAGCTGGCGGTCTATGAGCTGGAAGGCCTGCTGTCGGCAAACAACCAAAGTGATATGATGGACATCGGCACAATTCAAGGTGGTATAACCAGTGCTATTCCCAAAGTTTATCTGCCCAGCCATGTGATCGGCGGCGGTGAGGTTTCTTACACCAAGTCCAATGGTACTCCGATGGACATTTCTGGCCTTCAGTTTGTGGAGGGTTTCTTCAGTTTGAAGACCGTGATCCCCGCCAATGACGATGGTCAGGTTGTTGCCAACGCGAAGAAAATTGCTGAGAAGGACGGCGTGGTTATCACCGGGAACCATGCCAATGAGTTCGGTGCGGGCATTATGACCAACGGCGTCCTGAAGATCGGCACCGAGACCACCACCCTGCGGGTGAACAAGGTTTGGGCCGATGGTCCGGAGAACCACGAGAACGACCAGATCCTGGTCTACCTGACCCAGGACGGCAAGCCTGTCAGCCAGGGCTTCCGCAGCGACTCTTCTGTAATCCTGAACAAGGACAACAACTGGAGCTATGTCTGGAGCAACCTGGGCGACTATGAGACGTTCAAGTGGGGTGTCAAGGAGGCCTCCGTTGACGGTTACACCTCCGAGGTGAAGGTGGAGAAGGATACCGAGTACAGCGTCATCGCTGACAAGTATTATGTCGCCACCCTTACCAACACTCCCAATACCGAGGAGGCCGCCAAGTCCCTGGTCATCAACAAAACCGCCATTGGTCTGGATCCCGATGCCAGCTACAAGTTCACCCTGAAGCTGGACAACGTGGGTGACGGCGCTTACGCCATCCAGCTGCCGGACGGGACCCTGAACCCCATTTTCAACAATGAGATCACTTTCTATATGAAAGACGGCCAGTCCGCCGTGGTAAAAGGCCTGCCCGAGGGCTACACCTACGAAGTGACCGAGGCTGAGGGCGACTATGTCACTCATGTTCTGGACAGCGAAACTCTGGACGAGACTGGCTCCATCACTGTGGTGGATGTGGTGAACATCGCAAAGACCAGCCTGACCGTCAATAAGGTTTGGGCTGGGGACGATGACACAGCTGTCCGTCCCACAAGTATTTTGGTTGACCTGATGAATGGGGAGACTTTGGTCGAGTCTGCTGTGGTCGAGCCCGATGCGGAGGGTAACTGGAAGTATATCTTCGATGATCTTCCTATGTATGATGCGGCAGGCGATAAGATTGCCTACACCGTGGCTGAGGTTGAGGTGCCTGCGAACTATACTTCCAGCCAGGTTACTGATGGCACCGTGGTGACCATTACCAACACCTACGAAGAGCCCGATACGCCTCCCACCATCACCTACACCAGCCTGACCGTCAACAAGGCCTGGGCCGGGGACGACGGGGAGACCCGGCCTGACAGCGTCACCGTCCAGCTCTACCGCAACGGCGCCGCCTATGGTCAGTCCCGGACCCTGAACGAGGCCAACGGCTGGAGCACCATCTGGACCAGCCTGAACGACGACTACACCTGGACCGTGGAGGAGGTCAATGTGCCCGAGGGCTACACCGCTTCCCAGAGCCGGAGAGGCACCACGGTGACCATTACCAACACCTTTACCGAGGACGTGGAGGAGCCCGATACCCCCACCACCGAGTCTCCCGAGCCCACCGAGAGCCCCGATCCTATCGAGTCTCCCGAGCCTACTGAGACTCAGGAGCCCGACGAGACCGAGGACCTGGACGAGACCGACACTCCCCTGGCTGAGAACCCCGACGAGGGCGAGGACCTGGGTGACAACGACACGCCCCTGGCCGAGGTGCCCCAGACCGGGGATATGCTCTGGCTGTGGATGACCCTGGCCGCCGGTTCCGCCGTGAGCCTGGCCTGGATCTCCGCGGAGGAGAAGAAGGGCAAGCGGGTGTCCAAGTAAGCTCTGAATGAAGTGAGTTCTGAATAAAGCACAGGGTCCCTGCCGCCATGCGCGGCAGGGACCCTGCTTTTTATGCGGTGTTAGGGGCCTGCGGTGCTCTTTTGCCCCTCTTTTGTTTTGCCAGTCTCTTGCCCTTTTTGTAAAAATAGTGTATGATAATAAATAAGTAAAAGGACGGCGCCTTGATGAAGGAAAGTGCATCCGGACCCTTCGGGGGATATGGGCCTTCTACTTTATGACGCAGCTTAAGGTCAGGATGGCCAGTAATTGAGCGGTGGAAGGTTTCTGACGCAGGGTTTTGCGGGCCAATTCTTCCAGCAGGGCCTGGTTCTCCCGCCAGATCACGCATCCCACGGTCCGGAGATTACGCTCCACGGCCCGCCAATCCGTGCGAAAATGCTTTGCCACATCCGGATAGACCAGCTTCGTCACATACAGAAGCCTGTCCTGCTCCTCCACGCACAGCTGAAGGGCATAGGCCATCTGGGAAAAGCCGGTGTAGTTGGCTGTGACGCCCAGACGGCAGAGAAGCTCACAGCTTTGGGCATACAGATCTTCCACGCTACACAGCCTCCTTTGGGGAGTCTTGTGCTGTATGGAGCATATCCAACACTTCGTTGTCCTCCATGGAATAGATGAATAGGACCGGTAAAGCCACATCCAAAGTCTTGGCAATACTCTCCAATGTATCCGATGTGGCGTTTGCCGCGCCATGTTCGATCTCCCGCAGACGGGATACGCTGATATTGGATTGGAGGGCCAACTGCTCCTGCGAGATCCTTCGGGCCCTTCGCATCAATACAATATTCTGACCGATTTCGACCGAATACAGCATGAAACCCTCTCCTTGGCTATAGCATAGAAAGGATTTTCCTGTTATACCAGCCGATATATCGGCGGTGCGCCATTTTGTGCCAAATATGGAAGCCTGGACGGGATGTCATGTCATCCATGTGCAAAGTTCTCGGAAATCCTCAAAGATGGGCTAAGGGGAAACGCTGTATGATTTTTTGAGATGGCGGTGGGGGAGGCCCCCGCCTCGTTTCCTATCGCAGCTGCTGTTACAAGTTCCACATTTACCTGCCTGCCATGAATGTATATGTATGCAGAGCGGCGGAATTGGACATGTTTTCAAAAATTTTGATACCGCAGAAAGAGAGAAGGGAGGGGATGTCGGTTGACCCGTGAGCAGAGCGCCTTTTTTGAACAGTTCTATCAGGAGCACTTTACCAAGCTGGTTGGGTACGCGTATCGTTTCCTTCACAATTGGGAGGACGCAAAGGTGGTGACCCAGGAGGCTTTCCTGGTTGGGGTGGAAAAGATCGACAAGTTCGAGGGCAGTGAAAGCCAGATCGCCTGGATCAAGAATGTCATTAAGAAAAAGGCATCCAATATGAACCGCACCCGTGCTCTGCGGGAGACGGTGGTGGTGCCGTTGGAGACCCTGACCACGCCCCCGGGCGCCTGCGACAGCCATGAGAGCGAGGATGTGGAGGCCCTGCTGGACCACTGCGCCGCGCTTCTCAAGCCGGAAGAGTACGCCCTGTTTATAGAAGCCATATGGAAACGGAAACCGTATCCCCAGCTCTCCCGGGAATGGGGCATTACGGAACACGCCTGCCGAAAACGGGTCCAGCGGGCCATCAGAAAGCTCAACGATAATTGGGACAAAGAAAATTTATAATTATT
>JAGBDQ010000103.1 GCA_017937415.1 Oscillospiraceae bacterium | reverse complement strand
CCTGAGTAAGTTCATTCTATCAAGGCAGCAAAATAATCACAAGGGAAAATGTTTGTTTTTATCATTTATATCCTTTTTAACAATACAATTTTAAAATTGTAAGCATATAATAAATTCATTTCTTTATTTTATGCTTATAATTTTATATTTTGTTAATATTTTATAATATTTTGTCGCTAATATTTGTTGACTATTTTCGAATATATGCTATTATTAAGTCAAGATTTGTATTCTTTTAACTGTAGAAAGTAGAAATCTTATTTGGCTGAAAAGGGGTGTTTCTATGGCCTTCAAATATCTTCGTCTGGCCGCCGAGCTGCAGGCTGAGATCTCCGCGGGCACTTTTCCCGACAGGCTCCCCACCGAGCAGGCCCTGTGCGACGCCTATCAGGTCAGCCGCCAGACTGTGCGGCAGGCTCTGGAGCACTTAGTGGGCCTGGGGCTTATCGAGAAGCGCCAGGGCAGCGGCTCCCGGGTGGTCCACCGCCGCTCTTTCGGCACCGACCGCATCGCGGTGGTCACCTCCTACATTGACGACTACATTTTTCCCTCCGTTCTCCAGGACATTCAGCGGGTGCTGGTCCGGCGCAATTACTCCACCCTCCTTTTCGCCACCAACAACATGGTGAGCCGGGAGCGGGAGATCCTCCAGGGCCTTCTCCGTCAGCCTTTGGGCGGCCTCATTGTGGAGGGCAGCAAGACCGCCCTGCCCAATCCCAACTTAGACCTGTATGAAAAGCTGGACCGGACCGGCTTCCCCATGGTCTTTCTTCACGGCTGCTACCGGGAGCTGAAAAATCCGGTGTGCGTCTCGGACGACAACTTCGGCGGCGGCTATCTGGCCGCCCGGCACCTGATCACCCGGGGCCATACCCGGATCGCCGGGATCTTCAAAAGCGACGACATTCAGGGACACCAGCGGTACCTGGGGTATCTTTCGGCCATCCGGGACGCCGGGCTCCCCCTGGCCGACAGCCAGGTGCTCTGGTACACCACCGAGGAGCGGCGCTTCCTCATGGATTACAGCCACAACGACATGCTGGAGCACTTTCTCCAGTTCTACCTCAAGGACTGCACGGCGGTGGTATGCTACAACGACGAGATCGCCGACCGGCTCATCCGCCTGCTGCTGAGCAAGTCCCGGCGGGTCCCGGAGGACGTGGCCGTGGTCAGCTTTGACAACAGCTATTACAGCGACCTCTGCCCCGTGCGCATCACCTCTCTGGCCCACGAGGCCCACAAAATGGGCGGGCTTTCCGCCCAGCTTCTTCTGGACCAGATGGCTGGCGGCACCGCCCAGTCTGCCGCCATCTCCTGGAAGCTGATCCATAAGGCCAGCAGTTAAAAGCTCTTTCCCCCAAGACAGCGCAAGGCCGGGAGCGGTTTGGATCCGCTCCCGGCCTTATGTTTGCTTTGTATGTCCGCCTTACTTTTCCGCAGGAAGGGGCAGCAGATTTTCCTCGGTCTCCGGGTCAAAGAGATGGACCAGCTCCCCGGCGGCGGAGAAGTGAATGGTAGTCCCGTAGGGGATACCGCCCCGCCAGGCGGCGGGCAGGTCGGTGGTGGGAATGACAAGGACCACATCCTTGTCGTTGGCGGTGACATGGAGATGGACCTCGCTGCCCATCATCTCGCTGACGTCCACGGTACCGGTCATGGTGTGGGGACCGGCCTCAGAGAGGTGGATGTGGGCGGGCCGGATCCCGGCGATGATCTTCTTTTCTGTCCCCGTCATCTTGGCGGCAAGGATCTTCTGGCTCTCAGCGGGCAGGGCGATCACGGTGTCGTCGATCTGAACGGCCACCTCATCCCCCTTCTTCACCAGCTTGGCGTCGTCAAAGAAGTTCATCTGGGGTGTGCCGATGAACCCGGCCACAAAGATATTGGCGGGCTTCTCAAAGACCTGCTGGGGCGTGCCGATCTGCTGGATGAAGCCGTCCTTCATAATGACGATCCGGTCACCCAGGGTCATGGCCTCGGTCTGGTCGTGGGTCACGTAGATGAAGGTGGTGTTGATCTTCTTGCGGAGTTTGATGAGCTCGGAACGCATCTGGTTGCGGAGCTTGGCGTCCAGGTTGGACAGAGGCTCATCCATCAGCATGACCTGGGGATGGCGGACGATAGCCCGGCCGATGGCCACCCGCTGCCGCTGGCCGCCGGACAGAGCCTTGGGCTTGCGGTCCAGATACTCGGTAATGCCCAGGATCTCGGCGGCCTCCCGCACCTTCTGGTCCACTTCCTCCTTGGGGAGCTTGCGGAGCTTCAGGGCGAAGGCCATATTCTCATAGACTGTCATGTGGGGGTAAAGGGCGTAATTCTGGAACACCATGGCGATGTCCCGGTCCTTGGGAGCCACATCGTTGACCAGCTTGTCGTCGATGTAGAGCTCGCCCCCCGAAATCTCCTCCAGACCGGCGATCATCCGCAGGGTGGTGGACTTGCCGCAGCCCGAGGGGCCTACCAGCACGATGAACTCCTTGTCCTTGATGTCCAGATTGAACTCCTGGACAGCCACCACGCCCTCCTCGGTGATCTGAAGGTTGACCTTCTTTTCAGGCTCAGCCTCGCCCTTTTTGGGCTTTTTGGCCCGCTTCTGCTCGTCGCTGTGGGGGTAGATCTTCTTCAGGTTTCTCAGGGTCAATCCAGCCATAACATCCGGCTTTAGCGGCCCGGCCTCCGCCAGTACCGCCTCACCCCGAAGCGCACAGGTCTCCGGGGCATTACGACAGGTCTCCACGCTGCCGCACCGCAAGCCGCGGCGGTCATTTTCCTCCTTTTTTTCAGTACCGCGCGCTATGGGAAAATGGAGTAGCGAACGGTCTATAAATTATTGCGTCCGTGGACGCTGGTATGGAAAGGCGGCCCTGCCGCCGAACCATCAGAAAAAGAACGGGGCTTACCGCTCCATGCGGAAGGTCTCCTTGCCCCCCTCGGTGGTCACCGCCGTAAAGCCCAGAGTGCGGAAATCCGCCTTGAGCTCAGCGCGGGCGTCCCCCTTGGTCCAGGAAAGGGTAAGAACGCCGTTCAGGTCGCACCCCGCCGAAATTTGGGCGTCGGCTGAGAAGGCGGGGCAGACCGAACGCATCCGCAGCAGCGCCACCTGGTCCCGGAACAGTGGCTTTTCCATCTCGGTGGCGATTTGGTCCAGGGTCAGGTTGGTGCGGTTGATCTCCTTGTGGCCGCCGGGACCGGCCAGCTCCACCGCTTTGTGGTCGTTCTTCCCGGCGAAGAGGTCCAGATACCACACCTGGGGCTTGCCCGGCATAAAGAGCTGGACCGCCCGGGCCAGAAGGAGCTTTTTCTCGTTTTCCCCCAGGGCGCTGAAGTAGGTGGCGTTGACCTGGTAGTACATATCCTTCTTCCCGTGGAGGTTCTTGATGTACCCGCCCCGGGACACGATGGTGTCGATCAGCTCCTGGATCTGTTCGTCGGGCACCAGTCCCTTCAGGTCCAGCATGGGGATGCCGTCGTGGCAGCCCAGCATATTCACCGCCCAAATGTTCTTCAGGATCAGCTCCCGGGCCCAGCCGGCCAGGGTGGTGGCGTCCCCCCGCTCCAGGGCGTCGATGAGGAGGCCGGGGAGGAAGAAGTCGTAGATCATATACCCCTTGGAGGCCACCAGCTCGTAGACCTTTTCTCCGTAGCCGGCGTGGATCTCAGGCAGAAGGGCCATGCCGTATTTCCCGGCCAGGACCCGGACCTTCTCTAAAATGTCCCAGGTGTCGGGCTCATTCATGAAGTTCCGCTTACCGGGAGCCTTGGCCGCGTAGGCGAAGGCGTCCAGCCGCACCAGGCGGGTGCCGTAGGTGGAGAGTTTCTGAAGGGTGTCGTCATAGAACTCCCACACCTTGTCCGAGCGAACATTCAGGTCCATCTGACCCAGGTAGCGGCGCTCCCCGTTCTCCTCCCAGACCTGCTGGTAGAAGGTGTTCCAGTAGGGGACCTCCCGGCCGTCCGGGAACCGGACCATCAGAATAGGCAGGCCGGGCTTCCGGAAAAACATGTCCTTGATGTACTTCTCCTCGGGCTGGATGTACCCCTCGGCGGTCATCTCTCCGCAGCCCGCCCAGAACTTGTTCCAGTCGATGAAGAAATCCCGGTACTCCGAAGCCTCCCCGTTTTTCAGCAGGTCTTGAAACTGGGGAGACTGGACCGAAGCGTGGTTGAGGACAAAGTCCAGCTTCAGGTCGATGCCCTGAGCCCGGAGGTCGGCCAGATCCGCCCCGGTGGCCAGGCTCTGCTCCAGGTCATAGTCCACCACGCAGAAGCCCCGGTCCAGGTCGGAGTGGTACAGGCTGGGGAGAATATAGAAGGAGCCGAAGGCGCCCTTCAGTCTGGGGTCCTTCAGCAGCGCCGCGATGTTTCCCAGCGTGCCCCCCATACTGTCCGGATAGGCGTTGAGCATAGGCTTCAGGTTCATGGCTTCCTTCATAGGGACGGCCTCCTTCGGAGATAAGATACCATTACAGTCTTAACTCTACCCCTTTGGAGGTCCCTTTACAATCAAAAAGGTATGGTGGTGTTTTGAATAAGTGAAAACCATAAAAATGAAAGCCCCGGCGTGGTTTTTGAATGAAAAGGGCGGCAAGAGATCCTATAATGGCATCAGTAAGGGTCCCTGTTTCCCGGGGCCGGAAAGAGAGGCAAGCTCCTATGTACGAGGAT
This sequence comes from Oscillospiraceae bacterium, assembly GCA_017937415.1. GTDB lineage: Bacteria > Bacillota > Clostridia > Oscillospirales > Oscillospiraceae > Vermiculatibacterium. Next base: position 3,603 of record JAGBDQ010000103.1, on the reverse strand, counting down.
AATTATAAGATCCTGAAGCAGGTCTGTGAGGAGAAAAGCGTGATCCGCCATGTGTCCAAGCACCGTAAGAGCGACGGCACCATGGACATCGAGGGCAATCTGAAGCTGTGGAACGCCGCCATTGCCCGGTTTGAGCAGATCCCCCTGTGGGAGAAGGGCGCCCCCGGCTATGACGGCCGGGATCCCCTCCAGCCCCAGCCCTCCCTCATCTTTGTCCCCGCCCAGGGGACGGCGGAAGTCCGGGGCACCGTGATCGTGGCCCACGGCGGCGGCTTTGAGACCCGCACCGGCTGCGAGGGCATCCATGTGGCCAAGTGCTTTGCCGACGCCGGGTTCAACGCCGCCGTTCTGACCTACCGGCTGAAGCCCTATTCCCGCTATGACGCCATGGCCGATATGCAGCGCGCCATCCGGCTCCTCCGTGCCCGGCGGCAGGAATTGGGGATCTCAGATAAGGTGGCCGCCATGGGCTTCTCGGCGGGGGGCATGCTCAGTGCCAACTGCGCCACCCACTTTGACCTGGGCCATCCCGAGGCCGATGACCCGGTGGAGCGGGAGTCCTGCCGCCCGGACGCCGCCGTGCTGGGCTACGGCGCCTTCGCCTTCCGGGGCCTGCCCGGGGGCTTCTTTGTGGACCCCTTCGCCGACCAGACCCGGAACCCCTTCGGGGACACCCGCCGGGACCTGGTCTATTTCGCCCCCGAGGTCAATGTCACCCTGGACACGCCCCCCTTCTTCATCTGGCAGACCAACAGCGACGACCCCCGCCACTCTTTTGCCCTGGGCCAGGCCCTCACCGCTGTGGGCATCCCCTTCGAGATGCACCTGTTCCCCATGGGGGTCCACGGACTGGCCCTGGCCGACGGCAACAATGATCTCGACATGGACATTCCCCATGTGGCCCAGTGGGCACCCCTGTGTGCCCAGTGGCTGGAGTCCCTGGAGATCTGATTTTTCCCCTTCACAGGAAAACGCAGCCCCGGACATCGGGACTGCGTTTTTTCTATTCTGCCTGTTGAGAAAAATATTCCCCGGCCGGCACATCCCGGACCAGCTTGCCCTCCTCCATCACCAGGATCCGCTCTCCCAGGGAGACCGCCTCCCGCTCGTCGTGGGTCACATAGAGGAAGGTGGCTCCCAAAGAGGCGTGGAGCCGCTTGATGGCCGCGCCCAAGGCGCTGCGCATGGGAGCGTCCAGATTGCTGAAGGGCTCGTCCAGCAGGAACAGGTCAGGCTTACGCACAATGGCCCGGCCAATGGCCGTCCGCTGCTGCTCGCCCCCCGACAGGTCCCCGGGGAGCCGGTCCAGCAGGTGGTCGATCTGCAGCAGCTCGGCGGCCCCGGTCACGGTCTCCTCCAGCTCCTCCCGGGGCATATGGAGGGAACGGAGGGGAAAGGCAATGTTGTCAAAAACTGTCAAATGGGGGTAGAGGTTGTAGCTCTGGAACACCATGGCGGCGTTCCACTCCTCCGGGGGCAGACCGTTCATGAGCCTGTCCCCGAACCAAACCTCCCCCGCACTGGGCTTTTCCAGGCCGGAGAGCATCCGCAGCAGGGTGGTCTTGCCGCAGCCCGAGGGGCCCAGAATGGACACAAAGCTCCCCGCCGGGATGGACAGATTGATGTGCTGGACCGCAATGACCCCCTCGTTGGTGAGGTAGGGCATGGCCCGCTGCTTTTCCAGCGCCTCCCGCTGCCGTTTCCGGTCAAAGATCCCCACCTTCACAAAGGGATAGATCTTGACCAGCTCCTTCAGCTCAATATCCGGGCTATTTCTGCTCTGCTCCATGTTTTTCCTCCAGTTGGGACGATGTGATGAATGCCTCCATGCTCTTCTCCACCCCGCCGTGGATCAGGTCGGTGTAGAGGGCGGGCACGATCAGCAGCAGCAGAGGGAAGAAATCCACCGCATAGACCATGGCCGCCAGAAGGAGCACATAGAGGATGGAGCGGAAAATATGCTGCCCCGAGAAGTAGAAGGCCAGCCGCAGGACCACCGCAGTCCCCGCCGAGAACCGGGAGAGCACAGGCCCCAGGAAAATGAGAGCCGAGAGCAGCAAAAAGGCAATGAAAAGCCCGGCCGCCAGGTAAAAGGCCCAAAACAGGTTCTCCTGCCAGGTCTGAAGGCCGGTGATGATCCCCAGATAGATCAGCACCGCCAGAACATCCGCTATGACCGAGAGGAGGATCCCGGGCTTACAGGCGTCTTTGAATGCCTCAAAAAAGGCACGGGTCACCCCTCCCCCGCCGTCTTTGAACACCACATGGGTGGTGGCGTAGTAGAGCCCGGCGCAGGCGGGCAGGATGGTCACCAAGGGCAGGCAGCACAGCACCCAGTAAAGGCTGACAATCATCATATTGGCCACCTTCACCATGAACTTGATGACGGGATTGTTGTAGTTGAATAAGCCCATACTTCCTCCCAGATCTTTTTACAGCGGCGTTTCGGGCACGGAGGTACACTTCCCCGCGGGCAGGACCAGCGCCTTCCAGGCGGTCTGAATGGTCACATCCAGGGCCGAGGGGTTATGGATCATGGAGCCGTCCACCGAGTACTCCAGGCGCCGGTAAGCGTCCACATAGGCCATGATCTCCCCGTTGGTGGCAAACCACACCTGATCGGCGTGGCCCGCCATGAACTTGGCCAGGGTTTCGATCACATCCCAGTTGTTGTCCCCGTCAAACTCGTAGGCGTGACCCCAGACATAGAAAAGCTGGGGACCAAAGCCACGGCCCGAGACAAACTGTTCGGCCAGCTCCATGAGCCGGGGATCCTTGTGGTGGCAGGTGGGATCCCACATTAAGAAGTCCTCCGGCAGGTCGAAGGAATAGGTGGACTTCACTGTCCTCGCTCCCTGATACCCCGCCAGGCGAAGGAGCTCCACCGCCTCGCCGTCATACCGGCCGAAGGGATAGGCGAACATTCTGAGGGGCTTCCCCGCCAGTTTTTCCAGATTTTTCTTATCCTCGCAGATCTCCCACATAGCCAGGGGTGTGCCAACGGAATCCAGCGAAGAATGGTAAAGGGCATGGCCGGCGATCTCGTGCCCGGCGTACACCGCGGGCACCTCCTCGGGACTCACCTTGGACACGTCCAGTTCAGGACGGCCCAGGGGCTTGGCCACCTCCTGATGCCCCAGCAGCCCGGAGCCTAAGTTGAAGGTGCATTTCAGGCCGTAGTCCCGAAAGATCTGGGCCAGCCGGCGGTCCTGAACCACCCCGTCATCGTAGCTCAGTGTGAATACTTTACTCTTTCCGCCCGGAAAAAGCAACAGGTCAAACCGTTTTCCCATAAAATGTCCTCCCAACCTTCCAGTGAGGGCACAGCCCCCTGTCTGCACTCTGAGGGCATGGCCTTTTGGACCATGCCCTCATCATGGTTGATGTTGATGATAATCGTGTCTCAGACCTATACAGCCACAATGGGTTCAGGCTCCCCCCACCGGAAGGAGGAGTTGTTTTCTGTGGTGATATGGACCTTGCCGTCGGGGGCGAAGGTCAGGCGTAGAAGTCGTTGCCCACAATGCCCGTGAAGGTATTGTAGGCTAACTTGTTGGCATGATTCGTTCCCCAGTCGGTCAGAGCCAACATCTGCTTCTCGGT
>JAGBDQ010000102.1 GCA_017937415.1 Oscillospiraceae bacterium | reverse complement strand
GTCGGTGACGCTCTGGGCCAGGAAACCGGTCAGACCGCAGAGAAGGGCGATGGCCTGGATGCGGGTCTTCTGATCGCCGGCCGCCGCCTTCAGCTTGGCGCCCAACCCCCGGACCGCCGAAAGCACCACGCCCAAGAGGGCCACGATTCCGCTGATGCCGCACTCCACCATCACCTGAAGATACAGGTTATGGGCGTGGGGGGCGGCGATGGTATTCAGGCTGTAGAGGGGATAGACCGTGTTGAAGGCGGTGGTCCCCGTCCCGATGCCGCTGATCCAGTAATCCCGCAGAAGGTCGATGCTGGCCACCCAAATGCTGAGCCGATAGGAGGTGGAGGTATCGCTCATGTCGGCGATGCTGATGATCCGCTGCATGATGGTATCAGGCAGGAAGAACAGGAGACAGATACAGCCGATGACCCCCAGTACGATGAACCTCCGGTCCAGCAGCACCAGGAAGAGAGCCGCCGCCAGGGCAAGGCCAAGGTAGCCGCCCCGGGAGAGGGTGAGGACCAGACAGATCACCATGGCCGCCGTGGCCACGGTGCCCGCCGCCTTGCCCTGCCGTGTGCGGGCGGTGAAGGCGGCGGCCACCCCCAGGGGGATCACCAGGAGAAGATACTCGCTGAGCACGTTGGGGTTATCCAGGGTGGAGTAGACCCGCAGGGACACGCCGCTCTCCACAAAGGAATCGTCCACCCAGGTGGCCGTACTCTCCACCCCAAGGATCACCTGGGCAAAGCCGTACATGGACACCAAGAAGCCCCCCAGCACCAGAATGGTGATGAGAAGGTCGATCTGCTTCCGCTCTGTGATGGCCCCCTGGAGCACGATGGCAAAGAGGACGAAAGCCACGGTGAGCATACCGGCCTGAAGGCTTCCCCGGGGCGTCACCGAGGTGAGGGTACACACCAGGTAGACCCCGGCGAAAAGCCCCACCCATTTGTTCACCGGGGAGGGCTCCAGCCGCAGCGCCCGGTCCCGGCCCATACGCACCATAAGGGAAAGGGTACTGAGGAGCACAAGCCCCAACACCATCATGGTGGGCAGGATGGGCGCCAGGAATACGGTCAGGGAGCACCACAGGAACTGCCGGGTGGTGATGGAGCCCTCCAGCAGCTTATCCAGCCGGGTGATCCGGAAGATGGCGCACAGCACGCCGTGGAGCTTGTCCAGGATCCCGGCAAAAAAGCCCTCCGGCCGTCCGCTCCAGGTCTTTCCGGTCAAGAGCCGGGAGAGAAGGCTCTTCTCCCACTGACGGTCGATCCATGCGGCAGCCGTGGTGAGCCACCGGAACAGAGTACTGCCTTCTAACCACAAAGCAAGTTTTTCCACCGCTCAATTCCCCCTTTTGATCCGTTTTTTTATCTGCCCCAGCACCAGCTTGGTCTCGGGAAGGCCCAGGGCGGTCACAGCCGCGGCGTAGACCAGCACGCCCACCCCCACGGGGAGGAGCAGGGCCAGCAGCCGGCCTGTCCGGGGCTCCAGGAAGCCTCTGGCTCCATAGACCGCGGCACCCATCAGCACTGTGGCCAGCAGAGCCTTGGCCATATCCAGCAAAAACGCCTTGTCGGCAAAGTTCAGCCCCCGTTTTCCAAGGGGCAGATAAAGCAGCAATCCATTGACGGCGAAGGAGACCGCCGAGGCCACCGCCACCCCGGCCACGTCAAACCGCTCTGTGAGAAGGGCGCACAAGACGATGTTCACCAGAATGGAGACGCCCCCGGCCATGAGCGGGACCCGGCCGTCCTGCTCGGCAAAGTACACCCGGCACAGCACTGCCTGGACGGCGTAGCCCACCATGCCGAGAGCCATGTAGGTCAACGCCCGGGCGGTGATGTCCACCGAGAAGGCGTCAAACTTTCCGCCGCCGTATATGAAGTCCACCAAGGGCCGGGCCATGGCAAAGAGCCCGCCCGTCATGGGGAGCACGATGAAAAGAGTGGTGTGCATGGTGCCGCTGATGGTCCGGCGCAGGGTCTCCCGGTCCCCGTCGGCGTTCTCCCGGGAGAGCCGGGGAAAGATATAGTTGGTCACCGACAGCACAAATACCCCGGCGATCACCGTAAACAGGTTGTAGGCCAGCTCTAAAGCCGACACCCCCGCCCCCTCGAAGAGTCGGGATCCGAACTTGGAGTTGATGGTCTGATTGATGGGAAGCACCCAGGTGGACACCATCACCGGAAGCATCAGGGCAAAGACCTTCTTCATCCCCTCGCTCCGCAGGCTTACCGAGGGTTTGAAGTAATATCCCCGCTTCACAAGGGAGGGGACCTGGACCAAGGCCTGAAGGAGCCAGGCAATGAGGAAGGTGACCGCCAATCCCTCGATGCCGAAGCGGCCGTTCAGGGTAAAATAGTAGGCGATGACCACGCAGTTGGACACCAGGGAGATGGCCGCCGGAACATTGAACTCCCCCAGGGACTGGAGAATGCCCACAAAGGAGAAGGCCACCCCGGTGAAGAGGACGGTGGGCATCATCACCCGGGTGAGGTGGGCGCAGAGCTGGGCGGTCTGGGCGTCGTAGCCGTCGGCGAAGAAAGCGGTGAGCTGGGGGGCGAACACCATGCCCAGGGCGGTGAGGAGGGCGCAGAGGAGCCCCATCACCGTAATGAAATTCCCGGCAAAATCCACGGCCTCCTTTTTCCCCTTCTTCCGAAGGAGCTCGGAGAAGACCGGGATCAGGCTGGCGCTGATGGCCGAGGCAAACACCGCGTCAAAAAACACCCGGGGGATCCGGCTTGCGGTGAGGAAGGCGTTGGCCTCCATGCCGCTTCCATAGTTGATGGTGAGGAGCCGGTCCCGCAAAAGGCCCAACACCTTTCCCGAGAAGGTAATGACCATCATCAGGGTGACCACCCACACCGGCCGTTCCTTTTTCTCCAAGCTGTTCGCTCCTTTTTCTCTCAGGGGCTCCCCAAAAACGGGCCCCGCAGTCAAGTCTTTCCATTTTCTGCCCGGCACATTCCGCCGGGGCAGAGGACTGCCAAAATTTTCTTGGCATTTCATGCCATTATACTATATATGGTAGCTGATTTCAAGGGAAAATCCCAAATTAACCCCTTCTTCACATTTTCTCCCCGGTTTTCCTATCCGGATAAGCCGCCCTTGCAATTTGGGCGATCCTGGGGTATAATACACTATCAGAATACCCGCGCAGGCACTGTCCGGGATCCCGGCCGGCCTGTGTTTCCCTGATCCTGATCCCACGAAAGGGGCTGATCCCATGAACGATGATGAAACCATGACCGTCCCGGAAAAGGGACCCGGGCAGGAGGAGCCCAACGACGAGAAGGAGCCCTCCTTTAAGCTGGACCTCTATTTCTGGATGCAGGCCCTTGCGGTGGCCCTGGTCCTTTTGATCCTCACCTTCACCCTGGCCGGCCGGGTCATTAAGGTGGTGGGCTCCTCCATGGTACCCACCCTCCACGAGAATGACCTGATGCTCCTTCAGTCCATCGGCTACACCCCGAAGCAGGGAGACATCGTGGTCCTGCGGAAAGCCTCCTTCATGGCCGAACCTGTGGTCAAGCGGGTCATCGCCACCGGCGGGCAGCACGTGAGCATCGACTATACCGCCAACACGGTGACGGTGGACGGGGTGGTCCTGGACGAGCCCTATATTTTAGAGTACATGACCGACCCCTATCTCCGGAACCACAATATGTCCATCTCGGACATTGACGTGCCCGAGGGCTCCATCTTCGTCATGGGGGACAACCGGAACAACTCCTCGGACAGCCGGGATGAGAACCTGGGCACCGTGGATACCCGCTACGTCCTGGGCCGGGTCCTGTGTGTGCTGCTGCCCTTCCAGCATTTCAGCATCATCAAATAAAAATCACAAAAAATAAGAGTAAGGCGACTGCCTTACTCTTATTTTTTGTTCCTTAGTTCAAGGCCTCGCCCTTGCCGTTGAACAGGGGCAGCTTCTCTAAGAAGATGATGTCCTTCCGGTCTGCGGCCTCCCCTTCGGCCAGGACCGCCATACGGCCCACCACGATACCCCCGGCCTGATGGACCAAATTCTCCACCGCCGCCAGGGAGCCGCCGGTAGAGATCACATCGTCCAGGATCAGGATCCGCTTGCCCTTCATTTTGGCGGCATCCGCTCCATCCATGTAGAGCTTCTGCTCTCCCTCGGTGGTAATGGACCGGTCCACCGCCTCAAAGACTCCGTTCATGTAAGCCTTCTTCTTTTTCCGCACCAGGAAATACTCGTTCCGGCCGCTCTGCCGGGCCATCTCGTGGATCAGAGGGATGGCCTTGGCCTCGGGGGCCACCATGTAGTCGAACTCCGGGGCTTTCTTCAGCAAGGCCCCGGCGCAGGCGCAGGTCAGCTCCACATCCCCGAAGATCACAAAGGCCGCGATCATCAGATTTTCATTCAGAGGGCACAGGGGAAGCTCCCGATGCACTCCCGCCACGGTCATAGGGTAGGTCATACTTACTCGCTCTCCTTTTTATTCTGCCCGGCGGTCCTCCGCCCTATGGGCTGTCCGACTTCATTGTAACACATTTTTCCTCCCCCTTCAATTATTTCTTCTTTTTCTTTCTTTCCGCTGTTTTGACCGTTTTCGCCGCAAAATTCCCCTCCCATTTTGGTGAAAAATGGAAGTAGAAAATTGCCGCTCTGTGTGATATGATTCTGGTATCAACTTCATACTTTCGGTATATTCAAGATGAAATGGTTCTTGAGTCTCTACTGGCGGCCTATCCGACAACTACCGGAAAACAGAACAGTTCATGTGGAAATAGGGTACTATTTCCACATCTTTTGTTTTTTCCCTTGTCTTCCGCCTTCCGGGACTGCCGAAAAATCAGAGAGAAGTTGGAGAGAGGGAGAAATATGGAAAAATTGTTCAAGCTCAAAGAGAACGGCACCAACGTCCGCACCGAGATCGTGGCAGGCCTGACCACCTTTATGACCATGGCCTACATCATCGCCCTGAACCCCAACCTGATCGTGGGCTTCGGTCAGGGCGCCTTCGGCGGCTTCGGCGCGGACGGCACCGCCGCCTGGAACGGCGTGTTCCTGGCCACCTGTCTGGCCTCGGCCGTGGCCATGTTC
>JAGBDQ010000005.1 GCA_017937415.1 Oscillospiraceae bacterium | reverse complement strand
CTCCGGCTCCACCGCCAGGGCCCTGGCGATACACAGCCGCTGCTGCTGGCCGCCGGAGAGGCCCAGGGCGTTCTTTTTCAGCCGGTCCTTCACCTCGTCCCAGATGGCCGCATCCCGCAGAGACCGCTCCACGATCTCGTCCAGCTTGGCCCGGCCCTTGATCCCATGGGTCCTGGGGCCGTATGCGATGTTGTCATAGATGGACATGGGAAAGGGGTTGGGCTTCTGGAACACCATACCCACCTCCCGCCGAAGCTCGCTCACATTCTCCTCCGGGGCGTAGATGTCCCGGTCCTTGTACCGGACCTCCCCGGTGATCTTTACCTCCGGGACCAGGTCGTTCATGCGGTTCAGGGTTTTCAGGAAGGTGGACTTGCCGCACCCGGAGGGCCCGATGAGGGCGGTAATGCTCTTCTCCGGAATGTCCAGGCAGATCTTTTTCAGGGCCTGGGTAGGTCCATACCACAAAGACAGGTCACGGGCAGTCATAATGGGATTCATAGCTGTCTCCTTTGGAAATATCGTTTTGCCAGTGTGGAGAGCAGGTCAATACACAGGGTCAGAAGGATGAGGATGGCGGCGATGGCGAAGGCCGCCTCCCGCCGCCCCGGCCCCGGCTCCTTGGCGTAGACATAGAGGGCCACCGACAAGGTCGCCCCCGAGGAGCCCAGGCCGGAGAAAAACCCGTTCATGGTATGAGCAAAGCCTGCCGTATAGAGAAGGGCCGCCGTCTCTCCCAGCATCCGCCCCACCGACAAAATGCAGCCCGTGACCACCCCGTCCACACAGCCGGGGAGCACCACGGTCCGGATGACCCGCCACTTCCCCGCCCCCAGACCAAAGGCCCCCTCCCGGTAGGACTGGGGGACGGTCTTCAGGCTCTCCTGGGTGGTCCGCATGACGGTGGGCAGGTTCATCACCACCAGGGTCAGCGCCCCCGAGAGAAGGCAGGAGCCCAGCAGGTTGGAAAATACCAGCATCCCCACCAGGCCGTAGATGATGGAGGGGATGCCGGAGAGGGTCTCGGCGGCGTACTCGATGATCCCCACCAGCTTTTTGTTCCGGGCATATTCGCCCAGGTACACCGCCGCCCCTACCCCGAGTGGCAGGACCAGGGCCACGGCGGTGAGAATGAGGTAAAGGGTGTTGAGAAGGTCGGGCAGGATGCCCACGGTGTCCTCTAAATAGCTGGGAGCGGTGGTGAGCAGCTCCCAGCTGAGCTGGGGCAGCCCTTTGAGAAGGACATATCCCATCAAGGCCGCCGCCAGAACGCAGGTGAACAGGGTGGATACCCCCATGGCTCCCATGCGGAGAAGGTCCTTTGCTTTTCGCATACTCAGCCCTCCCTGTCCCGCTTCAGAAAGAAATTCAGCGCGGCGTTGACCAGCAGAATGAAGAGATAGAGCACCAGGGCAATGGAGAAAAGGGCCTGCCGCTGGAGCCCCGAGGAGTAGGCCATCTCGCTGACGATGGCGGTGGTGAGGAACCGGACGCTCTGGAAAAGCCCCGGCAGATTGGGGGCGTTGCCCGCCACCATCATCACCGCCGTGGCTTCCCCGATGGCCCGGCCCACCCCCAGCACCACCGCGGCGGCAATGCCGCTTTTGGCGGCGGGGACCGAGACCTTGAACCAGGTCTCCGCCGGCGTGGCCCCCAGGGCCAGGGATGCGTCCTCATATTCCTTGGGTACCGCCTCCAGGGCGGTCACGGACACCTTGATGATGGAGGGCAGGATCATGACCGCCAGCACTAAAATGGCCACCAGCAGCCCCGACCCGTCGGGGATACGGAAGGCGGTCCGCACCCAGGGCACCAGCACCAGCATCCCCACCAGGCCATAGACCACCGAGGGGATACCCGAGAGAAGGCTCACCACATGCTCCACCACCAGCTTGACGCCGCCGGGAGCTGCCTTCGCCAGATAGACGGCGGTGAAAAAGCCGATGGGAACGCCGATGATCATGGCCCCAGCCATACCGGAAATGCTGGTGAGGAGAAAGGGCAGAATGCCGAACTTGGGCTCTGCCGCCGTGGAGGCCCAGGTGTCCCCAAAAAGGAACTCCCAAAGGCCGATCTCCCAAATGGCGGGAAGGCCGGAGAGGACCAGGTAGACAGTGATGAGCAGCACGCACCCCACCGTCACCAGGCCCATAGCCAGGAAGAGGCCGTGGACGAGCCGCTCTGCGGCTTGCTTTTTCTCCTGCATAGCGCTCCTCAGTTGGCGGGGACCACCCCGGCCTTGGAGATCAGCTCAGCGTTCTCGGGATCCAGGGCGAAGTCAAAGAATTTCTGGGCTGCGTCAGAGAGCTTGGCATCCTCCTTGGTCACCAGCACAAAGGGCCGCTGAATGGCGTAGCTGCCGTCCTTCACAGTCTCCTCTGCGGGAGCGACGCCACCTACCGACAGAGCCTTCACACCGTCGCCCACCGAGGCCAGGGAGGCATAGCCGATGGCATTGGGGTT
>JAGBDQ010000101.1 GCA_017937415.1 Oscillospiraceae bacterium | reverse complement strand
CCGCCGTGAATTCATCCACCGCCTGCCAGCCCCCAAGCCAGTCGTAGTGGGCGATACTGAAGAGAAGCCCACGGCTGTTTTCCGACAGTGTCCCCCGGACCGTAAGCTTCTCCCCCACGGGAATGTCCAGCTCCTCCAGCACAGTAGTGGGGCCTATGCCCGACCTGTCCTCGCTGTCCCTGCGGGCATCGGCGGGAACGGCACCCCGGTGGAGCAGGAGGCTCCCGATCCCCAGGAGCAGAAGCAGCGCCGGGAGGATCAGCTTCCGAATGGCCCGCTGCCGCCGGGTCGGAATACGTTTTTTCCTCATGGCGTCACCTCCCAGGGAATGGGGATCTCCAAGGTCCGCTCCTCCCCAAAGCGCTGATAGGTCAGGGTGATGTGGGTATCTCCCGGGCTCACCGGAATGTCATACAGAAGGTACATTTTCATCATCTCATTGCCGTATATGTATCTTCTATCCCGCCATTCCGGAAATCCCACATAGTTAAAGTCATTGGATACATAGCCCATCAGGTCCCGGTTGTAGAGCACCATCAACACCGCCATCCGGGCCTCACCCGGCGTAGGGTCCATGTAGAGCCGGCAGACCCGCAGTTCCTGACTGCCCAGGGTCATACGGAGGTCCACATCCTCCCGGAGCGTATAGCCCTGACTTTCCGGGGACACATCCTCATACTGCCGGACCAGCCAAAAGTCGAACAGGGCGCCGGGGACAGTTCGGACCGCTGCCGACTGGACCAGGTGTACCACCGGAGACAGAGCCAGGACCAGCACCAGAAGGCCGGTCACTAAGAAAAGCCAGGCGCTTCTCTCCATCACGAGCCAGAAGGGGGAGAGCTGAGCGTTGAGGGCATTGCCCACCTCCGCCGGATCCCCCATGGCTTCCTCGGCCTTTCGCCGGGCCTCCTCGGAAGCCACGCCCTTCTCCGTCAGTGCCTCCTGATGGTCCAGCAGGTGGTTTTCCAGCTCAGTACGGATGCTCTCCTTCTCCTTCTTGGTGGCCCGTGGGATGTGATAAAGCACATCCTCCACAAAATTCATGCATGTCCCCCCTCTCCGGAATCTCCCTTTGGATCATTGATATTGCATATCGTAAAGGCCACGGCCAGACACATCCCACTCGGTCTCCCGGACGGCCAGCAGGTTCCCCGCTTCATCCAGAAGCTGACTGCGCAGAATGGTATCCGGCGCCCAGCCGTGCTTTTCAAACTCCAGGACAAAGTAGGTAAAGCCGTCCTGCTCGATCCAGTCCTCTTTTTCCACCGTGAAGGTGTTCCACAGCTCACCCCGCTCGTAGAGCTCCAGCCGGACGGCGTCGGCCGCCGGGTCGTCGATGCGGCCGAACCAGTCGGCCATCCCCACAAGGTCTCCGTTTTGCCAAAATCCATAAGTGCTGAACCCCACATGGAAAGGCGCTGGCTTGGAACAATCCAGGTAGGTGCGGTCCTGGGCATCCCAGCCCCGCTCCACGGACTCGGTCAGCAGGAAGATCATCAGGCCCTTGCCGTTTCCCCGGAGGGTACGGCCCTCATGCCCCGATAGCTCCGCGATCAGCCGGGTGGGTCCAAGATTTCCCAGCCGCTCGGCCTCCCGGATGGCCTGACCGGGCAGAAACCGGAAACGGCCGGGGAGCACTGCCCAAGCCGCCAGCGCCGCCAGAAGGACCAGCCAGCGAAAAGCCCTCCGCCGCCGGGAGATCTGCTTCTTCTTTCTCACGGCTCTCCCTCCTCCCAGTCCAGATAGCAGCGCATGGTCACATAGGTCCCGTAATGGTCGTAGGTCACATCCACATAGTTCTCTCCCTCGCTCATCAGACCCGAATACACCCGGGTCGAGACTCCCTTCCCATTGTTGGGAAAATGCCAGCCCCAATTGTATTCCGGGGAGATCATAATCCCACTTTCCGGGGTAATGGTCAACTGTCCCAATATCTCGGCGTTGGGGGATGCAAAAAGGTCCTGATCGTAAGTACAGAAATAGAAAAGTCCTTCATAGTAACCCGGTTCTCCATAAAAAGGCGTCAGGTCCACCTGGACCAGACAGATAACTTCCTCTCCCACCTGCATGGTCTCCCAGCCCTTCCAGGAGTGTATGGCATACTCCGCTTCAAACTCCACACCTTTTCCCTGCCGGGCCTGCCAGTTCTCCCAGGCCCCGGACAGCACATCCCAGGGGCCGGTCAGGATGGTGTTTCCAGCCAGGGACATCACCCAGGCCAAAAGCAGCAGAAAGCCAATGATCCCCTGGGTCACCCGCTTGGCCCAGAGCCAGAAGGTGGAGAATTGGGCGTTGAGGGCCTGGCCCACCACCTCGGGATCCCCCATGGCCGCCTCGGCTCTATCCATTGCCGCAGTAGGGTTTTCCCCGGCTTTCACCAGAGCGTCCCGGTGGTCCTCCATGTGGGCCTCCAGCTCGGCGCGGATGGCCTCCTTCTCCTTCCTTGTGGCCCGGGCAAGACAGCTCAACACCTTGTCGCAGTAGGTCATGCGCGTCCCTCCTCCCCAAAGCATACCTCGTTATTCTATGTATATTATACATAGAATAACGAGGTATGTCAAGAGGCCTTTTTTGCTCCATTTTCCCTTCCATTTTGCAAAAAACACCTCTCCTTTTGGGGTAAAAATCATCCGACTATTTTGCACAAATTACCCTTCATTTTAAGGGCAAAAATCATCCAAGTTTGCCGCTTGTTTTTTTATCTGAATCGACTATAATCTTTTAAACCTCACAAACAGGAGGCATGTGTTATGATGAAGGACCTGACCAAGGGAAGCCCCATGAAGCTGATCCTCAGCTTTGGCATCCCTGTTTTGCTGGGATACCTGTTCCAGCAGCTATACAGTGTAGTGGACACCGCCATTGTGGGCAAGACCCTGGGAGGCGCCGCCCTGGCGGCGGTGGGCTCTACAGGTTCTGTGAACTTCCTGGTGGTGGGCTTCTGCTGCGGCATCTGCGGCGGCATGGCCATCCCGGTGGCCCAGCAGTTCGGGGCGGGGAACGACCGGGACCTGCGGAAATACATGACCAATGGGGTATGGCTCTGCGTGATCATCGGGGTCCTGCTGACCCTCTCCACCGTGGTCTTCTGCCGGAACATCCTCACCGCCATGCACACCCCGGAGGACATCTATGAGCGGGCCTACCTCTACATCGTCACCATCTTTGCCGGGCTGCCCGCCTATTTCCTCTATAATTTCGCCGCGGGCATTCTCCGCTCCCTGGGAGACAGCCGCACCCCGGTGATCTGGCTCATCGTGGCCTCGGTGGTGAATGTGGTGCTGGACATCCTCTTTATTCTGGCCTTCCACATGGATGTGTTTGGGGCCGCCCTGGCCACCGTGCTGGCCCAGGGCTTGGCCGGGGTAGGCTGCCTGATCCGGATCCTGCGGGGCTACCCCATTCTCAAGACCCAGCGCGCCGACTGGCGCTGGGACGGCCGGAAGGTCAAAAACCTGTGCCTCATGGGCCTTCCCATGGGCTTTCAGTACTCCATCACGGCCATTGGCTGCGTGATGATCCAGGCCGCGGTGAACGACCTGGGCACGGTGTACGTCACGGCAGTCACAGCAGCGGGCAAGGTCTCCGGATTCCTGTGCTGTCCCTTTGACGCCATGGGTTCCACCATGGCCACCTACGGCGGGCAGCACGTGGGGGCGGGCAAGCTGGAGCGGCTGAATCAGGGACTCCGGGCCTGTATCCTGCTGGGCCTGGGGTACTCCCTCATTGCTCTGGTCGTCACCTGGCTCTTTGCGGACCCCCTCAATATGCTTTTCCTGGACGCTGAAAGCGCCGCTCTTCTGCCCCTGGCCCGGCAAAATCTGCTGATCTGTGTGGCCTTTTACTTCCCCCTGGCGCTGGTAAATATCATCCGGTTCCTCATTCAGGGCATGGGCTTTCCTCCCCTGGCCACCCTGGCCGGGCTCTTTGAGATGGCCGCCCGTGGCGGTCTGGCTATGCTGGTGCCCATGTTCGGCTACACCGCCGCCTGCTTTGCCAACCCCGCCGCCTGGGTGCTGGCCGACCTGTTCCTCATCCCGGCCTACTTCCACTGCTACAAAGTGCTGAAGCTGCGGCACCCCTCTGACCCTCTGGAACAGGAGGAGCCCCAGGTACAGGTCCAGGTGCAGGCCCAGGCCGGATGACACCTGACATTTCACCGACAACGAACAAGGAGCATGTCCCCGCCGGGACAGGCTCCTTGTTCGTCTTATCGCTTTCCTTTCAACAAGGTCAGACCTCCACCGCCCGGCCCTCAGAGAAGAACCAGAGCACCTTGCGGCGCACCGGCTTTCCGGTGATCTCCTCCAAAGCGTCCCCGTAGGCCCGGAGCTGGGGTGCGTACTCTTTGGCCCGCTCCTCCAATTTCTCCCCGTGGACCTGGTCGGTCTTAAAGTCCACCACGGTGATGCCCTCAACCGTCTCAAAATAGCAGTCCACCACGCCCTGGAGGAGCACCTGCTCTTCGGGGGCGACGCCGGGATAGTACCGCCGGGCGTGGGCCAACAGAGAAAACTTGAACTCCCGGCGGAGAAGGGAGGCCCCCATCAGCTCCCGCCCCAGGGGTGAGGTGAAAAAGGCCAGGATCCGCTCCGGCTCCACCGCCTCCCCCTGCTGGGGAGTCAGGAATTTTTGCTCCATCAGGCGGCCGATCTCGGCGGCGATGTGTTCCGTGCTGTCACAGCGGGAAAAGTCGATGTACTGCATCACCAAATGAAGGGCTGTACCCTTCTGGGCCGGGGTCAGGCCCAGCCGCTCACTGGCGAACCGGGGACGGTCAAAGCGGGCCCCGGGCGTACTTTCCGCCGGGGCGGGTGTATCAGCGCCGGACACGCCGGCTTCTTGAGCGCTGGACAAGCCAGCTTCCTCAGCTGCCTCCGCGTCCAGATTCCTCCCCTTGAGCTGGGTGGCGGTGAGCTTGGAGGGAAGCTGGGCCAGAGCCTCATAGGGATAGGTCCAGCGGAAGCGGTCCGCCAGAAGGCCGGGATCCTCCCCGGCGTCCGTGGGAGCATTCTTCCCCTGGCTTTTTGTCCTTTTCAGCGGCGCCGCCTCCGGGGTGTGCCAGCGAATGTCCCAGGCCGGGCCGAAGGTCACGTCGCTCCGTACCGCCGGGGGGACTGCCTCCCCCCGCAGGGCGGCCGCCTCAGGCCGAGCCAGGGCGTACAGAAGGACCCAGTGCCCCGGCGCGGACCGGTCCAGCAGGGCCTGGGGCTCCACAGGAGCCCCAGCCTCCCCCAAAAGCTTGTCCACCTCGCTCCGTCCATAGGTGAGGGCGCAGGTCATGATCAGCTTGTCCTTGGCCCGGGTCATGGCCACATAGAGAAGCCGCAGCTCCTCGGCGGCCTGCTCCCAGCTCATTTTCCGCTCCACCGCCAGCCGGGAGAGGGTGGGGTATTCCAGCATCCGCTCTAAGTCCAGCCGCCAGGGGCCCACCCCCAGCTCCGGGTGGAAAAGCATGGGGGCCTTCTCGTCCGCGGTGTTCCGCTTCCGGGCCAGCCCGGCCAGGATCACCACAGGGAACTCCAGACCCTTGGAGCGGTGGATGCTCATGAGCTTCACCCCGCCGCCCCCTGAGCCCGTCCCGGGCAGAGCAGGGGACTTTTCCTGCTCCTCCAGCCGGCGCAGGTAAGTAAGGAAATCGTAGAGGCCCCGGTGGCCGCCCCCCTGGTAGTCCCGGGCAAGCTGGGAGAGCGTCAGCAGGTTGCCCCGGCGGGTCTCCCCCTCGTCCAGGGCGGCAAAGATGCCGGGCAGATTGGTCTCGTCGTAGAGCCGCCACACCAGCCTGTCACAGCTCTCATCCACCGCCCGCCGCCGCATCCTGCCCAGCCAGGTGAGGAAGTGTTCGGCGTCCTCCCCCTTGTCCAGAGTGAGGGCGGTATAGAAATCGGCCCAGGGGGCTCCCGCGTGGATCTGGGAGAGCCGGTCGGCCGAAAAGCCGAAAACCGGGGAGCGGAGTGCGGCGATGAGGGGCACGTCCTGCCGGGGGTTGTCGATGATCTGCAGGAGGGACAGGGCCACCTGGATCTCGGTGGCGGCAAAGAAGTCCCCGCCTCCCTCGGCCTCCCAGGGAATGTCCAGCTCTCCCAAAGCGGCGGCATAGTCCCGCAGGACCGGGCCGGGAGAGCGGAGCAGGACCACGATGTCCCCGCTCCGCACCGGACGAAGCCCCCCTTCCCCGTCGTCCACGGGAAAGCCCTCGTCCAAAAGGCTGCGGATCCGTTTGGCCACAAACCGGGCCTCCAGCTCGTCCCGGCGGGGCTTTCCGCCCCCTTCCTCCTCTCCCCGGGCCTCCGCGCAGTCCAGCAGATTCAGCTCCACCGCGTAGTCCTTGTCCTGGCCGGGGAAGGGATCGTCCTTGGGATAGAGGGCCTCGGCGTCGGTATAGTCCATCTCCCCGAAGTCCCGGCTCATAATGGCCCGGAACAGGTCGTTGCACCCTTCCAGCACCTGGGGCCGGGAACGGAAATTCCGGGAGAGGAGGATCTTCCGCGGCTCCCCCTCCGCCGCCTTCTCCCACAGGGGAAAACGGCGGTATTTGTCTAAAAAGATGGTGGGGTCGGCCAGGCGGAAGCGGTAGATGGACTGCTTCACGTCCCCCACCAAAAAGAGCTTCCGCCCCCCGTCCGAGAGGGCGGTAAAGAGAGCGTCCTGGATGGCGTTGGCGTCCTGGTACTCGTCCACCATCACCTCGTCGTACCGCTCCGACCACCGCCGGGCCAGGTCGGTGGGAGTCCCGTCCTCCCCCACCAGCAGCTTGGCGGAAAGGTGCTCCAAATCGGAGAAATCCAGCACCCCGCGCCGCCGCTTTTCCTCAGAGAAGGCCGTTTCCAGCTCTCCCACCAAGGTGAGAAGGCCCCGAATGGCGGGATAGACCGCCCCCATATCGGAGAGAAGGCCCGCTGAGTCGTCGGCAAAGGGCTTTTTCAGCTTGCCCAGCCGCTCCTTGCACCGGTCCCACACCGCCTTGACCCAGTCCTTGGCCTGGGTGTCCTCACAGCCCCGGGAGCTGCCCAGCCGCTCGAAGCGCACCTGCGCCAGCTTGTCCCGGGTCTCGTCCCAGCCTTTGGCCGTGGCCTGGGAGACCGCCAGAACACCGTTGAGGGCGGTCTGGATCCCGGGGGCGTAGGCCCCCATGAGTACCTTGTCCCCCTGGCAGAGCTCCAAGGCCCACATGAGCCGCCCCGCCCAGTAGTCGGCCTGCCGCCTGGCGTCGGAGAGCAAAACCTCCCCCCAAGGGGTGGCCCCGGCGTCGGTGACACCCTCTAAGGCAAAGACTTGGGTCTGCTCCCGGAGCCACCGCTCCGGGTCGGGGTGGCTCTGGATCTTGCCCCGCACGTCCAGCAGGATCCGGACCAGGCGGCTGTCATTCCGGCCGTCCGACATAGTGTCCACCAAAAGGGCAAAATCGCTGCCCGGCTCGGCCTTCTGATAGTTTTCCTCCAGCACCTCGGCAAGCACATCCTCCAGCAGGATCCTGGCCTCGTTCTCCTCGCAGAGGCGGAAGTCGTGGTCCAGCTCCAGCCGGTGGCCCTCCTCCCGGAGGAACTGGGCGCAGAAGGAGTCGATGGTGGCGATGGGGGCCTGGTAGACCAGGGTGGCCTGACGGCGGAGGAAGGCATCCCCGGGACGCTGGGCCAGGCGGTCGGAGAGCTCGGCGGCGATCCTCCCCCGAAGCTCGGCGGCGGCGGCCCTGGTATAGGTGATGACCAGGAACCGGTCAATATCGGTGTGCTCCTCCTCCACACGGCCAAGGAGCCGCTCCACCAGCACCCGGGTCTTGCCCGAGCCGGCGGCGGCCGACACCAGAAGCTGGCCGCCCCGGTCGGTAACGACGGCCTGCTGTTCCCCTGTCAGTTGGAAGCCCATGGTCTCTCCCCCTCTCTTTTGTAAGCTTAGAAGTCCTTCTCCTCCACCACCCCGGCCAGGGGATGGCGGCAAATTTTGTGGTGCTCCACCTTTTCTTCCGAGCAGCCCGAGAGCCGGAGCCGGGTCCAGGCGGTGGTGCCGTAGGGCTTCAGGTAAAGCTCCCGCTCCTTCGGGACGTACATCACCACATACTGGGTATAGCTGGCGTGGCCTCCCTGGGGCCCCTCCTTCTCATCAAAGCGGGTATAGTGGTAGATCCCCTGGTTGTGGGGCTCGATCACCGAGCACATCAGATCGCCCCCCAGGGCCAGCATCTCGCTGTCGGCAAAATACCGCCCTTCCTGGTTCAGGTAGCTCAGCATGGCCATGCGCACAAACCGGTCACAGGAGGCGTAAGAGGCGGGGAAGGCGCCGCTCATGCAGTAATGAGGCGCCTCGGCGTCCCCCGTCACGGTCATCCCGTTCATCTTCAGGCAGGGAGTGGCCTCCTTCCCCCAGTTCCACTCGGGGGAGTTGGCCAGATACCAGCTCAGGTTCTGGAGCTGCTGGGGGTAGGGGGGAGAGTTGGTCATGAGGCCCAGATTGTCCTCATAGACCTCCATGCACCCCGGCGCGGCGCAGTCGGCGGCCTCCAAGATGACGCACCGGCCGCTGGGCTCAATAAACATACAGTGCATACTGGCGGAGGACTGCTCCTCCCCGATGCGCACATCCAAAAGGCGGATCCGTTTGGCGGCGCAGATCACATCGTCCACCGTGGCGCAGGTGCAGAGGAGCCGGGTGATGATCTCCATGCCCACCACCCCGTCCTCCCCGTCGGCGGTCTCCCTGGCGCTGGTGGCCTCGTAGAGGGCCAGCAGGCCCCCCACCAGTCCGGCATCGTTGACTCCGTCCAGCAGCCAGGTGTCCAGGGCGTTGTAGCTCAGGCCCAGGGTGGCGTGGGCCACAGTCATGGGCTCCTCCCGCCCGGTCATGCTTACCCTGGCCCCCACCGGGAAGGAGACCGCGTGGGCCCCGTTGGCCCAGATGTCGCCCCCAATGTCACAGGTGCGGAACCAGTATGGGTTCCCGCTTTTGGCGGTCAGCTTGACCGCCGTGCATCCAGCAAATTCCATTGCCGTACCTCCCGTAAAGAATCGGACAGAAGCAGCCTGCCGCTCCGCGGCGCTGTTTCCCCACCCTATTCTGCCCCGTTACGGGAGTTGTTCCCAAAATTCTTCCGGACTGACGGTGGCCAGCCACCGTTTTCCGTCTCCGCCCGCGCCCTCCCGGAACTGGCAGGCGGCGGCATAGTCGCACCACTGGCAGGCATTATGCCTGGGGCCCCGCCAGAAGGGGTCGGCGGTGATCTTCCCGGCGGCAAGCTCCCGGGCCACGTCCTCCAGGGCTTTGCGGGTGTGTTTTTCCAGCTTGCCAAGCTGCTCGGCGGACACCAAGGCCCTTCCGGTGACCTCCCCGGTGCTTTTCAGCTTCAGGGGAAGGAAGCGGTAGCCCTCCTCAGCGTGCTCCATGGCCGAGAGCACCTCGGGCTCGCAAAGCACCAGACCCTGGCGGCAGAGCTGCTTGTCCACCGCCTTCTGCCGCTCTTCCTCGCTCATGCCCCGGTAGCCGGGCACCGCCTCGTCCCGGGCGGGGAGGTAGAGGACCCCGGCGGGCACCGGGATCTTGCCCCCGAAAAGCTCCTTCCCCTTGTCCTTCAGGGTGAAGAGGTAGAGGAGCATCTGAAGGCTCATGCCGTTCCACACGTCGGTAAAGTCAAATTCTTTCTTGCCGGTCTTATAGTCCACCACCCGGAAGTAGACCTTGCCGTCCTTCTCCCAGGTGTCCACCCGGTCCACGAACCCGGTAGCCGACACGGTGAAACCGTCCGCGGTGAACTCCACCGGGGGGAGAGTCCCCTCCTTGCCCCCAAAGCCCAGCTCGAACCAGGCGGGGGTAAAGTCGGAGCGGTCCAGCTCCTCGCACACATTTTTCACCACGGCGTAAACGCTCTTTTCCAGCCGGGCGAAGAGGTAGCGGAACCGGGCGGTCTCCCCCTCAAGGCCCCCCAGCTCATCCACATAGTCCTTCACCACCCGGGAGACCTGGTCCTTAGTGGGGAGGGCCCCCTTCTCCCTGCCCTGGAGAATGTGCTCCAGCACATAGTGGACAAAGGTGCCGTAATCGGTGGCGGCGAACTCAGCCCGCTTCCGGGGCTTGGCAGCAAGGCCGTACTGCATGAAGTAAGAGAAATGACAGGAGCGGTACTTGTCCAGCCGGGAGGCCGACATGGGGGCCTCCTTGCCGTACAGGGTCTCCACCGCGCTCCGTGTCAGGCTGCCCCGCTCCAGAGAGGCGGAGCGTTCCATCCGCTCCACCAGGGGGGCATATTCGCTCAGCTCTTTCAGGGCCGCCGCCACTCGGGGCTCAGACCCCGCCAGCTCTAAGGCGGGCCGGGGGGCGGCAAGGCGGAAGCCGTCCCCCTCCCGCTGCTCATCGGTCACAGTCAGGTTGGGGAAGAGCTCCCGCAGCTTCTTCACCGGGAAGGCGGGGCGTTTCTCTCCCCCGTCGGCGCCGGCGGCGGGCCAGCTGACCATCAGTTTTTCAGACGGCAGGGCCAGCGTCTCGTAAGCGATGGTCATTTCCCGCCACAGCTTGTCGGTGAGCCGGGGGGCGCTCTCCAGGCCGAAGTCGGCCAGCAGCTCCCGCTCCCGGTCCCCCAGCAGTCCGGGGGAGGGAGACACCGCGGGGATATTCCCGTCATCGGCCCCCAAAAGATAAAGCACCTTGCAGTGCCGGTGGGCCAGCCGGGGCATCTCCCCGGCGGTGATCCGGTCCAGAGAGACCGGGATGGCCCCCACCTGGTATTGGGAGAGGGTGAGCCGGAACAGGCGGGAGAACTCCTCCCAGTCCATAGGCGTCTCCCCCAACAGGCTGTCGCACTGCTCCAAAGCGGCGCAGAGGATCCCCCAGAGCTGCTCATACTCGGCAGCCAGGGCCATATCGCCGTCCGCCCGCAGCGACCTGGCCCGGAGGCTGAGGCGTTTGGGCAGGCGGATCTCCTCCAGGAACGCGTAAAGGGCCATGGCAAGGCCCCGGCCGGTCTTGTCCTTCACCAGGCGCAAGGTCTCCAGGGGCTCGGCCACCTTGCGGCGGAGGGCGTCCAGCTTCTCCACCTGCTCCTTCTGCCCCTTACGCCACTCGGAAATATAGCCGTCCGGGTGCTTGTCCCAGGGCTTTTTCTGTGTCCAGGCGCTTCCCCGCAGCTCCCATTTGAGGGCATAATTTTCCAGCTGGTCCACCTCATCGAGGGTAAGGCCGGTGAGGCCGGTTTTCAGGTAACGGAAAATGTCCTCCGCCCGGTAACCTCCGGCCACGGTATCCAAGGCCCCGGTGACCAGGGCCAGGATGGGTTTTTGGAGCACGTCGTCCATTTGGGAGAGGAACACAGGCAGGCCGTACCGGGGGAAGATCTGCTCGATGAGGGGGCCATAGACCTCCATGGTCCGGGCGGTCACCACCAGGTCCCGGCAGCGGTAGTTTTCCTCCATGCAGAGCCGCCGCAGCTCGGCCGCCGCCCGCTCCACTTCGCTGTAGGGCGTCAAGGCACGGTAGAGCTCCACCCCCTCGGGCTTTCCCGGGACAGTCCCGGGCACCGGCTCAAAAAGTCTTTCCTCCACCTGGGCGATGCCCCGGGCTGTCCCCTCAGGCATGGTGAGCCGGGTCTCCACCTCGCATCCCACCCCCAGCCGCCGGGCCAGCTCCACGAGCCGTCCCGCCGTCCGCCGGGCGGGGGAGAAGATGTCCTCCTCGTCCCCCTCCAGTCTGTCGCAGGTCAAAGCCACCGAGACGCAGTTGGCCTGTCGGAGCAGCCGCTCCAGCACCAGCCGCTCCTGGGCGGTAAAGTCGGTAAAGCTGTCGATATAGACGTCCTTCCCCACCCCCCAGGGGCAGCCGTCCAGGGCGTGGGCAAGCTTGGTGAGCTTATCCCTGGGGTCGGCCCCCCGCTGGGCACAGAGGGCGTCGTAGGCCCCTAAGATCAGGGAGAGGTCAAAGAACTTATCCCCCTCCTCCCCCTCTAAGGCCTGGGAGAGCTCCAAAAGCTGGGCGGGGGTGATATTGGCCGACTTGCATTCGTCCACCGTGGCGGCAAGCTGGGAGAGGAACTGGGGCTTCCGGGAGGGGCGGGCGTAGACCTTCAGCCGGTCCCCCACCTCCTTCAACGCCACATCCATGAGCAGGAGCCGCCCCCCGGCATCCAGGGTAGGCTCGGCCAGACCGCCGCAGGCGGAAAAGACCCGGCTGGCCAGGCGGGTGAAGGAGAGCACCTCGGCGTGGAGGCTCACCTGGTTGCCCGCCACCGCGCACAGCCGCCGCTCCATATCGTGGGAGTGCTGCTCGGGCACGATGAGCACCTGGGACCGGTGGGCGGCCTCAGCGGCCATGGTTTTCAAAATGGCGGTGGATTTGCCTGTGCCGGAACGGCCCAGAAGCAGCTTGAGCATGGGGAAACCTCCTCTCTTTCTCTTTTTCCTGTCACCGGTGCAATTCAGAAGGTCAGGACCATCCTGCACTCGGTGACTTCCTTCCCCAGCTTGATGGGCTTTTCCGCCCCGTCAAACCGAAATCCGCACTTTTCATAAAACCGGATGGCCCGCTCGTTGCCCTTCAGGACCCACAGAGCGATCCTCGGGTAGTCCGAAAGCTTTTCGAGGGCCGCCCGCATCAAGGCGTAGCCTACCTTTTTCCCGTAGTATTCCTTCAGGATGTAAATGGCCACCACCTCACCCGCTCCGGGCAGGTCCTCGTCCCGGCAGGCTCCATACCCGGTAAATCCGACCACCTTATCTCCGTCCTTGGCAACCAGAATGCTATCCGGCCATTGGTAGGCGGTCTTCACGCACTTTTCCAATGTCTGACGGTCCAGATACTCCTGGTCCAGCATACCGGTATAAGCCTCCCGCCATGTTTTCCAATGAACATAGCCCTTGCCCTCTATTTCGGCAGGAGTCTCCATTTTCTTTATTGTGATATCCAAAAAACCATCCCCTTTACTCACACTTCCAAAAGAATACGCTGTAAGGCGGCAATTCGCTACCGCCGCCGAAGTCGTGTTCCTTCCCGGTGATCAGGTCCACCGCCCGGCCACAGCCTGCGTCGAAGTGGGCCCAGTAGGGCTCCGCGTCGGCGTTCACCGCCACCAGCACCCGCTCGTGCTCGCTCTGCCTCTGGAACACGGTCTGCTTGTTGGTGAGGAGAAGGTCCTTGAAGTCCCCCCAGCACAAGGCCTCGCTCTCCCGGTGGGCCTTTGCCATGGCGGCAATAGTGTCGGTGAGTCCGTCCCACTCGGGCTTATCAAAGCAGGGCCGCAGGGCGTCGTCCCCCTGGCTCTTGTCCCCCTTTGCTCCCCACTCGCTGCCGTAGTAGAGGCAGGGGATGCCGGGCATACCGAAGAGCAGTCCGTAAATGAGGGGCAGATGGTTCTCGTTTTGCAGAATAGAAGCCACCCGCGTCACATCGTGGTTGTCCGCAAAGCACAGCAGGTGCTTGCCCTTGTAGAGGGTCCACTGCTCGGGGCCGAACTGGCGCTTGAGAGAGTGAACGATCTCAAAGAGGTTCATGGAGTTGAGGGCGGAATAAAGGCCCTTGTAGCACTCATAGTTGGTGCAGGAGTGGAGCAGACCGTCGCCCGTCCACTGGTTGTAGTCCCCGTGAAGGGTCTCCCCCACTAAGAAAAATTCCGGCTTCAGAGTGTCGCAGAACTGCCGCAGGCGGTAGAGGAAGTCCTTGTCCAGACAGTAGGCCACGTCCAGCCGCAGGCCGTCGATACCGAACTCCTCCACCCAGAATTTCACCGTATCCAGCAGGTAGTCCACCACCGCCGGGTTGCGGAGGTTCAGCTTCACCAGCTCGAAGTGGCCCTCCCAGCCCTCGTACCAGAAGCCGTCGTTGTAATTGGAATTGCCGTCAAAGTTGATATGGAACCAGTCCTTATAGGGGGAATCCCACTTCTTCTCCTGCACGTCCCGGAAAGCCCAGAAGCCCCGGCCCACATGGTTGAACACTCCGTCCAGCACCACCTTGATACCGTGGCCGTGGAGGGTGTCGCACACCGCCTTGAAGTCGGCGTTGGTGCCCAGGCGGCAGTCCATTTTTCGATAGTCCCGGGTGTCGTAGCCGTGGCGGTCGCTCTCGAAGATGGGACAGAGGTAGACCGCGTTGGCCCCCAGCTTTTCGATGTGCCCGGCCCAGTCGGCAATTTTGGAGATCCGGTTCACCGTGACCCCGTCGTTCTCCTGGGGCGCGCCGCAGAAGCCCAGGGGATAGATCTGATAAAATACACTGTTTTCAGCCCACATGAAATGTTCTCTCCTTGCTTGGGAAATTGTCTCTGCTATTTTACCACAAAACTGTCGGGAAGGAAAGCAAAAGAGGACGGCGCACCGTCCTCCATTTTGCTCTTTATTTGATTCAGTAACCTTGTCCCTGTTGGCCCTTGGCGATCTTCACCAAACGGGAAGTGCCCAGGCGGTCGGCGCCCAGGGCCAGGAAGTCCTCGGCGTCCTGGATGGAGCTGATGCCCCCCGCCGCCTTGATGCGGACGTCGGGGCCCACGTGCTCTTTGAAGAGCTTCACGTCCTCCCGGGTGGCCCCGGCGGTGGAGAAGCCGGTGGAGGTCTTGATATAGTCGGCCCCTGCCT
>JAGBDQ010000100.1 GCA_017937415.1 Oscillospiraceae bacterium | reverse complement strand
TGGTCTTGTTGGTCACCCCCAGGCGCTCCCCCAGCTCCTGCTGGGTCAGACCCAGTTCTTTTCGGCGAGCGGCCAGGAAGGCTCCGGTTTTCTGTTGGTTCATAGGAACACCGCCTTTCGTTTTTCGCCCTTATGATACCAGATGGGGGCGGATTTGTATTCCCCACAGATGGCGAATGGGTGCGAAATGAGGGAAAACCCTTTGGGTGGCGGGCGGATGAGGGCATCCGCCCCTACGATGATTGTTGAGGACCGCACAACCTCTGTAGGGGCCGATGCCCACATCGGCCCATCAACGTGGCAGGGTATACAAATCCTGAGAATATCAAGAAACCGTAAGAAAAACATCAGCTTTTCTCCGTTGACCCGACTCCCATTCTCTGGGATAATATAAGGAACAGTACGAACCGCCCTTCCGCTGAAAGGAGGTCCCTATGTCTTTGAAACCATTGACCCTGACCCTCTGCACTCTGGTCCTGTGCCTGACCATGGCGGCCTGTGGTGCCGCTGAGCCTGCCGAGACCGGTGGGTCCGCCCCCTTAGAACTCCCCGAGACCCTGGTGAGCCAGGTCCTTCTGGACCAGGCCTCCAGCGGCTACATGGAGGGGGAGTGCGCCGCCGAAGGCCACATCATTCTGGACACCGTCCGGGAGGATGATGTCTGGCAGGTATACACCCTGGCCAGCGTGGGCCAGTATGGCTTCTGCACCGGTCACTTTGAGAAAATCTCCGGTTCTGGGGCTATCCCCACCATGTTCACTATCGGCCAGGATGAGAACGGGAACTATGTCTGCGATGAGGTCTGGGAGCCCGAGGACGGCAGCTACTATGCGGACTCCATCAAGGAGAACTTCCCTAAAAGACTCTGGAACAAGGCACTGAACGCCCATGAGCAGTACGGGGAACTGCAGAAGCAGGAGGAGACCTATGCCCGGGCCTATCTGGAATCCATCGGCCGGGAGGCACCCATCGGGGACTACGGCGACTTTGAGCACCCTCTCTTCACGGAAAACGGCATGTCCGTGGAGGTCTCCAACGCCCTGCTCACCATCGAGAAGCTCTATCCCTTCCCCATGTACATCGGGAACCAGGAGAAGATCGAGGACGGGGTGCGCTATGTCTACGAGACCGCCTGGGATCACCAGGGGGATGGGGCAGGCATGGTCCACTACACCAAGTACGAGTATGACACCAATCAGGTGATCCAGCAGTATATCTTTCAGGTGGAGGGGGACAGCTATACGGAACTTTCGCCCCAGGGACCCGGGATCAACGTGCCGGATGCGTGACACAAATCTTTTAAGGACCGTGTTTCCACGGTCCTTTTCTTTCATTTTGCTCCATTTGTGCAAAGTTCTCCCTGGTTTGGGGCCTATCCCTTACAAAATCCACCTTGCAATCCCGGCCTGCGGCCTTTATAATATAATATTTGGTAAGAACGAGATTCCATTTGATTTTACATACAGAGGTGCATATCAGTGCAGAATGAAAAACTGAGAAATGTAGCAATTATTGCTCATGTCGATCACGGCAAGACCACCCTGGTGGACGAGATGCTCAAGCAGGGCGGCATTTATCGTGAGAACC
>JAGBDQ010000099.1 GCA_017937415.1 Oscillospiraceae bacterium | reverse complement strand
GGTCAGCTCATCCAGGTCAGCGTAAGCCAGCTCGTCCACAGTTTCAAACCGCTCCATGAGGGCGATGGTGGTGGCGCTGGAGTTGGCAATGTCCTTGTCCTGGGCCATGCCGGAGCACTTGAGGAACAGGTAATTGGCAAAGTGCTACTTTTCCCGCGTCAGATTCTGTACAACGTCAAATCTGGCCCTGGTCAGGGTTTGCAGGGATTTGTAGCGGTAATCGTCCATGTAGACCTCCTTGCCGATCCTGCCGAAGCGGAGATGGTCGGCGATCACAAAGGCGTCCACCCAGTCGTTCTTAGGCAGGTCTGGATAAGAGTCTTTGAATTTCCTGACCTGCTTGGGATTGAGCACATGGATCTTCCGCTGATACCGCCCCAGCCGCCCGTCTTCTCGGAGGGCGCAGACCAGGCCGTCCCCATAGATGGACGTGGCCTCCAGGCCAATCACCACATCGTTGAACCGCATGGCCTCCAGCGCCGACACGATCTTCTCTGACATCAGTTTAGCACCGCCCAGGTTGTTTTGCACGGAGAAACTGCTGTGCTTACTGCCATCCGGCTTCATCAGGTAGGTCACATTGTTTTTGCTGCTCACGTCAATGCCTACGAATAGTGGATTCACGATTTCACCTCCCCTGTGTGGGATTTTCAGGCCAGCAGGCTTTGAGATACCCATGATAACCGGAGCATCCGCAACCTCGCGTATCAGAATCATTCCGAGGCGGGCCAATGCGATAGCCCTCACTGCTTAAAGGGCGGCTCCGCTTCCGGCAAACAGCTAATGAGTTTGCAGCTAACTTCCGGCTCAGGGGGACGGACTTTCGATGAAGCAGCCTTTCGGCTCAACCAGGAGACTGAGAACTTGACCCTGCTGTCCTACAGCTATTGTATCACGGGCATCTCTAAGCCTGTTGCCTAAAGTGAACTAAGCAGACCCACTCTAAATCGTCTGCAAATCTTATTATACGAGGAGACATGACTATGAAAAAGTGGGATGTAAGCGCCTATCAGGATATTGCCGTTGGCTACGCCAAAGCCCTTTTGGAGGAGGACAGCCCCAGCGGCTTCACCGCCCGGGCAGTGGAGAAGGCCCAAAGTATTGCCCGGGAATTGGGCTACGAGACCCGGATCAACCGGAAGGGCAACCTGACCATTCTGGTCCCCGGAAATGCCCATGAAGAACAGCTGGGACTCTGCGCCCATGTGGATACCCTGGGACTCATGGTCCGCTCGGTGACCGGGGACGGCAAGCTCCTCATCACCCCCATCGGCGGGCCTTTAATGCCCACCCTGGACGGGGAATACTGCCGGATCTATACCCGGGAGGGGAAGGTCTACACCGGCACCATCCTCTCCCTCTCCCCCGCCGTCCATGTGGAGGACGACGCCGCCACCCGCCCCCGGGACATGCAGAATATGTATGTCCGGCTGGACGAGGTGGTCCACACCAAGGAAGATGTGAACAAACTGGGCATTCAGGCGGGAGACTATGTGTGCTATGACCCCAAGACCCAGTTCACCCCCTCGGGCTTCCTCAAGTCCCGGTTCCTGGACGACAAGGCCAGCGCCGCCTGCCTCCTCACCGCTCTGCGGTACATGAAGGATAAGGGCCTGAAGCCCAGGCAGGACACCCGGGTCATCCTCACCGTCCACGAGGAGGTGGGCCACGGCGGCGCCTCCTTCCCTCAGGACCTTGACGAGCTGCTGGCGGTTGATATGGGCTGCATCGGGGATGAGCTCACCTGCACCGAGGAGCAGGTGAGTATCTGCGCCAAGGACTCGGCGGGGCCCTACGACTACCAGTTTACCTCCCGGCTGATCGCCCTGGCCAGGGAGAACGGCGTGGACTACGCCGTGGACGTCTACCCCCACTACTCCTCCGACGCCTCGGCGGCCCTCCGCTCGGGCCACGATGTGAAGACCGCCCTCATCGGCCCCGGTGTTCACGCCTCCCACGGCATGGAGCGGACCCACTGGAACGGCCTGAAGGCCACCATCGAGCTTATCGGGCTTTATCTGGAGGGAGAATAAAGGGTATCCCCCAAAACCCCTTGACATCCCTCAAGAAAGGTGATAAAATCTGCCATACAAAGGCGATGACCGGGAAGAGTAAGGCTGAAAACCCAGCGCAAGAGAGGGGCCGGACGGTGCAAGACCCCCTGGGAAGGCCCCAAGGCGCCCGCGAGCCGCCCTTCGGAAATGGAGGGCCGGAAGTCCCCGTTACGGACGCAGAGTGCGGGAAGCATCCCGAATTCAGGTGGAACCACGGGCTTTTTATAAAGTTCGCCCTGAGCCATTGTCGGCTCAGGGCGTTTTTTATCGCCTCGGGCCAATCATTTGAAAGGAGCGTATTACTATGAATCACCGCGACAAGACCATGGACCAGATCATCAACCTCTGTAAGGGCCGGGGCTTCATCT
>JAGBDQ010000098.1 GCA_017937415.1 Oscillospiraceae bacterium | reverse complement strand
TCTGGCTCACCCAGGCTCTGTCCAATTTGGGCAGCGCCATGACCAATTTTGCCTTAGTGGTGTGGTCCTACGGCCAGTACGGCTCGGCCCTCACCACCGCCCTGCTCACCGTGTGTGCCTACGCCCCCTACGTGGTGCTCAGCATCTTCGCCGGGGCCCTCAGCGACCGGTGGGACAAGAAGAAAACCATGCTTCTCTGCGACGCCCTGGCCGCCCTGTGTACGGTGGGGGTGCTGTGGCTTCTCATGACGGGGAACCTGAAAATCTGGCACCTGTATCTCAATAACGCCCTCAATGGGCTGATGAACACAGTGCAGCAGCCCGCCTCCGAGGTGGCGGTGACTCTCCTCACCCCCCGGGCGCACTATCAGCGGATGGGAGGGCTCCAGGCCTTCTCCCGGTCCCTGGTGAGCCTTCTCACTCCGGCCTTGGCCACCGCTCTTTACACCTTAGTGGGGCTGGAGGCCGTGATCTTCTTCGACCTGGGCACCTTCGCCCTGGCGGCGGTGTGCCTGCTTTTCTTCATCCCCATCCCCAGGCAGACAGGGGAGAAGGGGGAGCCAGAGCCCCTGCTCTCCGCCGCCAAAGAGGGACTTGTCTACCTTCGGGAGCACCGGGGGGTGCTGGACCTGATCCTCTTCCTGGCCGTCATCAACCTCACTGCCTCCATGTTCGAGGCGGCCCTGCCCGCTCTCCTGATCCCCAAGGGCGGGGAGGAAGCCCTGGGCCTGGTCCAGACCTTCACCGGACTTGCCTCTTTGGCGGGTGGCGTGCTGGCAGTGGCCCTCCCCAAGCCCAAAAGCCGGGCGAAGGTCATCTGCAACAGTCTGCTTATCTCCATGAGTACCGAAAACTTCCTCCTGGCCTTTGGGAAAAGCCTTCCCGTCTGGTGCCTGGGAGCGGTGTTAGGGTGGATCTTCATTCCCCTGATGAACGCCAGCATGGACTCCCTTTTCCGGGAGACCATCCCCACCGAGGTGCAGGGCCGGGTCTATTCGACCCGGAATACCCTCCAGTTTTTTACCATCCCGGTGGGCTACCTGCTGGGCGGGTGGCTGGTGGACGAGGTGTTTGTCCCCTTCATGACCGCCCAGGCCCCTGATAGCCTGTGGGTGGGCCTTTTTGGGGCGGGAAAGGGGGGCGGCGCCGCCCTTTTCCTTCTGGTTATCGGGGTCTTCGGCGCACTCTCCTGCCTCCCTGCACGGAGAGACAGGCATATTTGGGCGTTGGAGAAATGAGAATATGTACCCCCGCTGTTTTGAAAAACGGCGGGGGTTTCTCTTGCTATAAAGTGTATTTTTTGCTATGATAGACAAAGAAAACAAAAGAAGGGGAGATCATGCCATGAGCTACGCCGACCAGGTATTCATCCAGAACTGCAAAGACATTCTGTCCAAAGGGGTCTGGGACACCGACCTGCCCGTCCGTCCCCACTGGGAGGACGGCACGCCCGCCCACACGGTGAAGCTCTTCGGCATCGTGAACCGCTACGACCTGCGCCGGGAGTTCCCCATCATCACCATCCGCAAGCAGTTTTTGAAGTCGGCGGTGGACGAGCTTCTCTGGATCTGGCAGAAGAAGTCCAACAACATCAAGGACCTCTCCAGTCACGTCTGGGATTCCTGGGCGGATGAGACCGGCTCCATCGGCAAGGCCTACGGCTATCAGCTTGGGGTGAAGTACGACTTCCCCGAGGGCAGAATGGACCAGGTGGACTGGATCCTCTACACCCTGAAACACAGCCCCGCCTCCCGGCGGATGGTCACCAACATCTTCAACCACCATGATCTGAAGGAGATGGGTCTTCAGCCCTGCGCCTACTCCATGACCTTCAACGTCAGCGGCAATACCCTCAACGGCATCCTGAACCAGCGGAGCAACGATATGCTCACCGCCAACGGCTGGAACGTGATGCAGTACGCCGCTTTGCTGAAAATGTTTGCCCAGGTCTCGGGCCTGGAGGCGGGGGAGCTGGTCCACGTCATCGCCGACGCCCACATCTACGACCGCCATGTGCCCATCATTAAGGAGATCATTGAGCGCCAGCCCTACGAGGCCCCCAAGCTCTGGATGGACCCCGACATCACCGATTTCTACGCCTTCACCAAGAATTCCTTCAAATTGGAG
>JAGBDQ010000097.1 GCA_017937415.1 Oscillospiraceae bacterium | reverse complement strand
GGGGGCGGGATCCTTTTTGCCGCAGGCGGCCAGGCTGAGGCTCAGGGAGAGCGCCAGCAGAAGAGCAAGAACACGCTTTTTCATAACTTTTTTCCTCCTTTTATGTGTGGTCGTCGTCCTCCAACGGCCTTTGGATAAATTCTACAATTTTTTCCATAAAAAGTCAAGAGAAACAAGGAAATTCGCACGAAAAAACAGGAACGTCCGGGATTCAAACTTTGAGGCAGCTCCCACCGATAAACTCCCGCAGAATGGAATTGTTGGGGATACCCTCGCTGCTCACCCCGATAAAGTAGTCCAAGAATTTGAGGAGACGGGTGGCCTCCTCGTACTCGGGACAGTCCCGGGGGATGCTGAAGAGCAGGGGGACGGCATAGGGCTTCAGCACCGCCAATTCGTAAATAAGGGCCGAGTTGAACATGGCGTCCGCCCCCTCCTGGAAGGGGAAGATGTTGTCCTCCTCCCCCCGGCGGACCGAGGGCCAGCGGCGGATGGTGTCCTGGGCGGTGGCGCCCCGGGTCCGGGCGTCCCGGACCATGCGCCGCAGGAGCCGGCCGTCGGTGGTGGGGATGCGGTTGTGCTCGTCGATGTTGAGCTGGGTGAGGGCGCTGATATAGATCTTGAACTTGCTGTCCGAGGGCAGGGAGTAGGAGAGCTTGTCGTTGAGGCAGTGGATCCCCTCCATGACCAGAATGTCGTCGGGACCCAGGCGGAGCCGGTCCCCCCGGTATTCCCGCTCTCCCTTCTGGAAGTTGAAGCGGGGCAGCTCCACCTCCGCCCCCCGGAGGAGGGCGGACATATCCTTGTTGAACTGCTCCACGTCCAGGCACTCCAGGGCCTCAAAGTTATAGTTGCCCTGAGCGTCCCGGGGGCTCTGCTCCCGGTTCACGAAGTAGTTGTCCACCTCGATGGGGTGGGGCTTGAGGCCCAGGCCCTCCAGCTGGATGGACAGACGGTGGGAGAAGGTGGTCTTTCCCGAGGAGGAGGGGCCGGCGATCATCACCAGCTTGGCGCTTTTGCGCTGGGCGATCTGGGCGGCGATCTCGGCGATCTGCCGCTCCTGGTGGGCCTCCTGAATGAGG
This sequence comes from Oscillospiraceae bacterium, assembly GCA_017937415.1. Taxonomy (GTDB): domain Bacteria; phylum Bacillota; class Clostridia; order Oscillospirales; family Oscillospiraceae; genus Vermiculatibacterium. Next base: position 2,357 of record JAGBDQ010000097.1, on the reverse strand, counting down.
ATCAGGTGGGCAAGCCCCTGGTCGGAGATGAGGCCGTTCAGGTCGGCTACGTTTTCCACCCCGATCTGCCGCCCCCACTGGGTGGAGTCCCACAGAATGGAGTAGAGGTTCTTCTGGGGCTGGAAGTGGGGGAGGGGATCGGCCACGTCGGAGCGGGGGAGAATAAGCACCAGGCCGTCCTCGTAGAGCTGGAGGCCGTAGTGCTTGATATAGCCCGTATTCTGGACCATATGGCCGTAGAAATAGTCCTCGAAGTTGTCCATGGCGTAGATGTTCACGCCGGACACCAGCCGGTAGCGGAAGAGCTTCTCCTTGTCGTACATCCGGTGCTTGTGAAACAGCTCAATGGCGTCCTCGGTGGGGATATTCCGCTTCATGATGGGCATTTCCTTGGAGACGTAGAGATCCATCTGAGCCTTTACCCGGTCCAGCAGGTCCTGGTCCAGGGTGAACCGACCCACGGGCTCGATGAAGAGCCCCTTTCCCACCGAGAAGTGGACGTTGACCTTGTCCACATTCTCGGGCCCCGCCACATGGTAAAAGGCCTTGAGGAGCAGCATGACGGCGCTTCTCTGGTAGGCGGCCACGCCGGGGGCGTCCCGGAGGGTGATGAATTCCACCTCCCCCTCCTTCACGTGGCGGTGGAGCTCGGTGAGCCGTCCGTTCACCCGGACCAGGAGAATGTCGTCCTTGTACTCCGGCTGGAATTCCTTGGCTACATCCACCCAGGTGGATTCTCTGGGATATTGATATTCTTTGTTGTTGATTTTGACTGTTATCATGGTACATACCTCCTATGGGATTGTGATATTATACCATATCAAAGCGGAAAATGCAATCAGAAATGGGGGAACGTGTGCTTCTCTGTTATTGACCGGTTTGCCTGTTTATGGTATGCTTATCCCAGTTACCAAAAGGAGGTCAACGCCATGGAAAAGCGCTTCACCACCGTCTTTTTTGACCGGGACGGAACCTTGCTCACCCTTTCCCCTGAGCTTCGGGACAAACGGAATACCCTCATTGAGGGCTGGAGCGGCAGGGAATTCCACCTGGAGTATCCCAAGATGATGGACCTTTTTGACCGGGCGGGCTACCCCAAAGAGGGCTACAAGTCGGTGGAGGAGGAGACCGCCTTCTGGCGGCGGTACTACCGGGAACTGCTTCTGGGAGAGGGCGTGACCGAGGAACTGGAGGACCGTGCCGAGGCGCTTTTTCAGCTCATGTGGCTTCAGGGTTATCAGACCTATCCCGAGACCGTGGAGGTGCTGGAGTGGTTCAGGGCCCATGGCTTCCGCATGGGGGTCATCTCGGACACCAGCCCCTCTCTCCCCCTCACACTGGAGGCGGCGGGCATCGGGAAGTATTTCGAGTGCGCCGTCTGCTCCGACCTGGCGGGGGCGCAAAAGCCCAACCCCAGGATCTATCAGGCGGCCCTGGACGAGTTGGGCGTAACGGCGGAAGAGAGCCTTTACGTGGACGACTACGATGTGGAGGCAGATGGGGCCCGGGCTATAGGCTTTACCGCCTTCCACCTGGACCGGAGCCGGCCCGGAGACGGAGCCTGGCGGATCGGCTCTCTCCGGGACATGGTGAATTATCTGGAAAAGGGGTTCTGACCCTATGCATTATGCCAATATCGTTTCCGGTACATTCCTTTCCCGCCCCAACAGGTTCATCGCCAAGGTGTTGGTGGAAGGCGTGGAGGAGACTGTCCATGTGAAAAATACCGGCCGGTGCAAAGAGCTGCTGGTGCCGGGCTGCAAGGTCTGGCTGGAACGTTCGGATAACCCGCAGCGCAAGACACGCTATGATCTGGTGACCGTGGAGAAGCCGCTGGAGGGCGGCGGCACGAAAATCGTCAATATGGATTCCCAGGCCCCCAACAGGCTCTTCGCCGAGTGGGCCGCGGCGGGGCGCTTCCGCCCCGGCCTGACACTCCTCCGCCCCGAGACCGCCTGGGGACACTCCCGGTTCGATTTTTACTGGGAGACAGCGGAGCGGAAGGGTTTTGTGGAGGTCAAGGGCTGCACCTTAGAGAAAGACGGCTGGACCTACTTTCCCGACGCCCCCACCGAGCGGGGGGTGAAGCACCTGGAGGAATTGACGCTGGCAAAAGCGGAGGAGTACGAGGCGGCGGTCTGTTTCGTCATTCAGATGGCGGATGTGGAGGGCTTCTCCCCCAACGATGAGACGCATCCGGCTTTTGGGGAGGCCCTGCGGAGGGCTGCCGCGCGCGGGGTGGAGGTGCTGGCCTATGCGTGCAGCGTGGTCCCCGGAGAGGTACACATGACCCGGCCTGTGCCGGTGAAACTATAAAAATAAGCAGGAGGACGGCATGAAAGACTTGAAACGAATTC
>JAGBDQ010000096.1 GCA_017937415.1 Oscillospiraceae bacterium | reverse complement strand
GTTAAGCGGAGAGATGAAGGAGGAGGACGGAGATTTTTGCCATGTAATCTTCTTGGGGAGGATTCGCATAAAAATGGGAGAGCGCTGAAAAAGGCCGGAAGGGGGAATGGATGATTTTGGTATATGTAGTGGGACATTGGCGACGGAGACACAAGTGCGGTTGACAGAATATTTATGTAATGAAACCACAAAAAAGAGAGAAATAAATCAGGAAAGGCCTTGTAAGACAAGGGGCGACAGGTTGTAAAAAACCCAAATAGAAAATGTGGGAAAAACGGTGCAAAAATGTGAAAAAAAGTTTCTTTCCCGAGAAAAAGTTTGTAGACACCCCAAAAACCCGGGAAACCGTTGATAATCAAGGAAAAAATTATCGAGAAATTTCAAAAAAAGACTTGATTTTTACGTCAACTGGTGACATAATATAGCATACCATTGTAGTATTGGGTCGGATTCTGTAACCGCCCCGGCAATGGCAGCAGAAACCCAGAGACAGAGGTGAGGCAGGTGCAAGTGAAAGAGCCAATGCGCAGACTCGTTACCGGCTTTTTGGCTGCATCTATGGCTTTGTCGCTTCTCCCCTTCGGAGGAGCAACGGCCACGACAACTTCATCTAAAACCGCAGAATCAGGCTCCCGGCCCGTCCAGGAGCTTGGTTCTGATGCCATTCTCGCCTCCAAAGATATGGGAGACGGCGAGATTGCTATGCCTTTGGTGCTGGACAAGAACCAGCTGGGCTTTTACGCGGGCCAGCTGGAGTATGAGGTCACGGCCTATATGACCGACCTGCAGTATCTGGGCGGCGAGGACGGCCTGACTTTTGAAGAGTACGCCTCCTTCTTCCCGGCCTGGGTGGATCTGGACAAGGTGGAATATCTGACCTACCAGCAGAAACAGGCGCTGAAGCAGATCACCGAAGAGCAGCGGCTGGCTCACCGGGCCGCCGCCGAGGCGAAGCTGGACCTGCAGGAGCAGTTTGTTTGGGAAGCCGCTATGGACGGTGAGGATTACAGCGACCAGATCACCTTCGAGCCCAAGAGCTGGATCATTTATGATGCCACTCAGGACAGCGCGCCCATGCTGGCCTGTACGGCTGTGATCCGCTGGAGCGGGAAGGTGCCTTCGGTGACGGTGGAGGCCGACAGCGGTGATCTGAACCAGCTGTTGGATCAGACAAATCAGAGCGGCGAAGAAAATACAGGAACCAAATCTATTGCCAACGAGTCTCCGGAGGTCCAGGAATTCCTCTGGGAGATGTATAAGAGCGGCCTGATCCAGTCCCGGTCAGCATATGACCTCTCTGCCTTTGAGGAGCGGGCCAAGGCAGAGGGGCTGACCATCAGTGAAAGTGAGACCGGGGTAGACCTGGATCAGCTCCTGGACGACATTCACAACTCCGCCGAGGGGGAAGGAGAATCCACTGAGGGAGAAGGGACTACGCCCGTAGACACGGGATTTAACATGCTGACCGGCAATGGCTCGGATTCTGCCCAGGGCCAGGAGAACGCCGATCAGACACAGGGCACACAAGCCGGCACTGACGGCGCTGTCAAGGAAGACGGCGACGACAGTGCCGACGGTGCTAATAAGGAGACCGCGCAGGAGGGCGATCAGGAGTCCGCCGCAAACGAAAACGAGGACAACACTACTAATAATAGTGGTGAGGACGCGCAGGATCAAACCACCGCCGGGGAGACCGCCCCGGAGCAGACCGCTGCCCCTGAGAGCGGGGAGAATGAAGCGGATAAGGACTCCGAAGCAAACGGGGATCAGGAGAACGGCGAGGTGACCGTGCCCGAGACCCAGGTTCCCCAGGCGCCTGAGCCCGGGGCTGGTGAGGATGGCACGGAGACCGAGGAAACCCCTGAGGCCACGACTGTTCCGGAAGAGACTGAGACTGCTCCTGCTCCTGAGGAGACTGTGACCGCTCCCGAGACCACTCCGGCCCCTGAAACCACGGCGGACCCGGAGGAGAGCGGGACTACCCCTGATCCCGAGACTACCCCGGCTCCTGAGGGGGACGGGGAGGACAACGGCGGGAACGAGGAAGAAAGCGGCAATACGCTTCCTGAGGGGACTGAGGTTGCTTACTATACGGTCAGCATGAAGAACAATGAAGCTATCCGCACCTACGGTGTGGCCATTTGCCTTGCCACTTCGGTGCCCCAGGCGGTCAATCAGGAGCCTGAGGAGCAGAAGCCGGACGAGGATAAGCGGGATGCTGATCCTGAGACTCCCGGGGAGAAGGCTCCCACTATGGAGGAGAAGATGGCTGAGATCTCGGCTACCTTCAACGGACAGAGCCAGGGTCCTGATGTGGCTGGCAATCAGATCTATCATATTCGCACCTTCCTGGAACGGCGGAATTCCTTGAATGAACTGGAGCCTGAGACCTACGATATTCTTCCGGTGATGCAGCGGCTGTTCCGGGATGCCGGCGGCCAAGTGGAGGACATGAAGTCTGTCGATGTACTGGATCACCGGGTCGCCGAATTTGATCCGGAGTCTCAGCAGTTGGTCATGAAGGGTGAGGGCCGGACGGTGGTTTATGCCAGCGGCGTTAACGCTGTGGGCGGCGCCATTTTTGCGGTGGCTGAGCTGGAGGTCCGCGGGCTCTATCATCTGAGCAGTGAGGATGAGAAGGAATTGGATCCTAAGCCGGCAGTGCCCATGGTGGTGGCCGGACAGAATCACACCTTGGCGCTGACCAGCGAAGGCGAAGTTT
>JAGBDQ010000095.1 GCA_017937415.1 Oscillospiraceae bacterium | reverse complement strand
CTCTGATTGAGAGCTTCTTGACATCAAGAATAGTCCCCCATAAAAAAGCCCTGCCCTTGGGCAGAAAAACTTTGGCCTCAAAGTAGTCCCCCTATATCTCCGCCCCTGCCCTTGGACAGAACCCATAGCCCGTTATTTGTCTGTGATTTAAACTACCGTTCCGGCTTCTTTTTTCTTGTTTTCTCCCTACAATCTGCTATAATAGACCTCACCAAACAGTTGAGGTGATACCCATGAAAACGCCCCTTTCTCCCGCCGAGGTACATAAGCAGTACGAGGAGGCCGTCAGCGCCTACCTCCATACCGTGTCCGACGCCGCCCTGCGGGTGCTCATCAATCAGGAGGTGGACGACTTTTTCCGCTCCTGCGCCTTAGGGATCTGGAACGCGGACGGCGGCCCTCTCACCGCCGGATATGTGGAGTATTATAACGCCATCTACCGCCGGGGAAAGAACGCCCCCTCCATCCTCTTCTGGGAGCTGGGCACCAGTGTCTCCAACTACCCTGGCTTTCAGCCTCCGGAGTTCTTCCGCCGGATGCGGGCCCTGGATAAAGTCACCGGCAGCAAGACCGCCCGGATGTTCATCGACGTCTATACCATGATGGCCCTTCTCTTCGCCTCGGTGGACGGGGTGGTCAGCGACGCCGAGGCCGCCTTCGTCAACTCCTGCGCCGAGATCATGACCCGGCTGTGCGACCGGGACGGCCTCCAAGGGAGCAGGAGCCCCCTGGACGCCAAGGACTTTGTGACCCTGAAGCCCGCCGCCGGGACAGGCGGCCCCCAAAGCGCCGCCCCCATCACCGGGGAGGACAAGGAGGAGAAGGAGGAGGCTCCCGCAGAGCCTGAGCCTACCTTAGAGGAGCTTCTGGCCGAGCTGGACGAGCTGTGCGGCCTGGAGAAGGTAAAGGCCGATGTGAAGAGCCTCATCAACTTAGTGAAGGTGCGTAAACTCCGCCAGGAGCAGGAGCTTCCCGTGCCGCCCCTCTCCCTCCACTTAGTGTTTCTGGGCAATCCGGGCACGGGCAAGACCACGGTAGCCCGGCTTTTGGCCAAGATCTACCACGCCATCGGGGTCCTGTCCAAGGGCCAGCTGGTGGAGGTGGACCGGTCCGGGCTGGTGGCCGGCTTCGTGGGACAGACCGCCCTCAAGACACAGGAGGTCATCACCCGCGCCATCGGCGGCGTGCTTTTCATCGACGAGGCCTACGCCCTCACCAGCCACACCGGGCAGAACGACTTTGGCCAGGAGGCGGTGGAGGTCCTGCTGAAAAACATGGAGGACCACCGGGACGACCTCATTGTCATCGTGGCGGGGTACACCGACCTGATGACCGACTTCATCCACTCCAACCCCGGCCTGGAGAGCCGGTTCAACAAGTATTTCACCTTCGACGACTATAACGGCGAGCAGATGCTGGCCATCTTCCAGTCCATGTGCAGGAAGAATGGCTACACGTTAGATGACAAGGCCCTGGACTACGCCAAGGAGTTTTTGAACGAGATGTACGCCTGCCGGGACGAGAACTTCGGCAACGCCCGGGATGTGCGGAATTTCTTCGAGCGCAGCGTGGCCATCCAGTCTGACCGTGTGGCTTTCCTGGAGGAGGTTACCAAGGAGGCCCTCATGGCCCTGGATGTGGCCGATCTGAAGAAGGCCGCCGGGGAGGAAGAGGAGGAAAAGCCTGCCGGGACGGAAGCGGAGCCGGAACCGGAGACCGCGGAGGATGAGCCCCAGGCGCCCGAGGGGGAGGAGCCCCATGCTGAGTGAGCAGGTGGCCCAGCTCCGCTATGAGGGGGACGAGACTTTAGAGGGAGAGCGGTTTGAGGGGGAGACCGT
>JAGBDQ010000094.1 GCA_017937415.1 Oscillospiraceae bacterium | reverse complement strand
CGTCGTCAAACTTGTTCACATAGATAAAGCCGTACCGCTTGGCCATCTCGCCGGTGGAGGCGCTCACCAGGTCGATACAGCCCCAGGGGGTGTAACCCATGAGATCCACCCCGTCCTTCACAGCCTCCCTCATCTGCTCGATGTGCTGCCGGAGGTAGTCGATGCGGTAGTCGTCGTGGAACTTGCCGTCCGCTCCCCGCTCGTCGAAAGCGCCCAGGCCGTTCTCCACCACCATCATGGGGATGCCGTAACGGGAATAGATCTCGTTGAGGGCCCAGCGCAGGCCCATGGGGTCGATCTGCCAGCCCCAGTCCGAGGCCTTCAGGTAAGGGTTCTTCTTGCCCCCGCTCATGTTGCCCGAGATGTTCTCGGCATCCTGATGGGTAGTGATACAGTTGGAAGAGTAGTAGGAGAAGGTGTAGAAGTCCACCGTGCCCTCCTTCAGGATCTCCAGATCCCCCGGCTCCATTTTGATGGAGATACCGTGCTCTTCAAAATACCGCTTGGCGAAGTAGGGATACTCTCCCCGGACCTGCACGTCTGAGCAGAACCAGTTCATCATCTGGTTGTTCTGCTGACAGGCCAGGGCGTCCGCCGGGTCGCTGGTCAGGGGGTAGCTCACCGAGAAGATGTTCATGTCCCCTAACTTGAACTGGGGATAGTGCTCATGGGCGTACTTCACCACCCTGGCCGAGGCCACAAACTGGTGGTGAAGGGCCTGGAACCGCTCCTGGGGCTTATCGGGGGCCCCCATGGCGGGACCCTCATAGCCCTGGCAGGTGCCCACCCCGAAAACAGCTCCCATAGACCGGATCGAGATGTTAATCTCATTGAAGGTGAGCCAATACTTCACCTTGTCCTTGTAGCGCTCAAAAATGGCGTGGCAGTAATTTTCGTAAAAGCCGATGAGCTCCCGGGAGGCCCAGCCGTTATACTTTTCCACCAGGGCGTAGGGAAGCTCATAGTGGGAGATGGTCACCAAAGGCTCGATGCCGTGCTTCTTGCAGCAGTCGAAGACCTTGTCGTAAAACGCCAGTCCCTTCTCGTTGGGCTTCTCCTCCCAGCCCTTGGGGAAGATCCGGGTCCAGTTGATGGAGAGGCGGAAGCACTTGAAGCCCATCTCGGCAAAGAGGGCGATGTCCTCCTCGTAGTGGTGGTAAAAGTCGATGGCCTCGTGGGAGGGGTACAGCTTGTCGGGCCGGATCTCGGTGGTGATCCACTTGGGGACGGTATGGCTGCCGTTGGTGCACATATCGGGGACCGAAGGGCCCTTGCCGTCCACATCCCAGGCGCCCTCGAACTGGTTGGCGGCAGTGGCGCCGCCCCAGAGGAAATCTTTACGGAACACGCTCATGCTGATAACTCCTTTATCATTCAGAATAAAAGCCGCCCTTCCAAAAGGCAGGGCGGCTTTTGTAAGCCTGTGACTGTGGCTCAGCCCTCCATCAGCTTGATGGCGGCCTCCAGAACTTCCTTGCCCTTCATCATGCCGTAGAGCTGCATGTCGATGACCATCTGGGGCTTGTCGGGGAAGGCGGCGGCCACCTTATCCTTCTGATACCGGACCTGGGGGCCAAGGAGGATGCAGTCGGCCTCGGGGCCATACTTATCCATCTCGTTCAGGCTGTACGCAGCGATGGTGCAGTCATACCCCTTCTCCTTGGCGGCGTTCTGCATCTTCGTGACCATCAGGCTGGTGGACATACCGGCGGCGCAGAACAGAACGATGTTTTTCATGGGAACGCACTCCTTTTTACTGTATTTTGTCTCCGGCGCTCAGCCGTTGACCTTCTTGTAGAGCTCCACGAACTCGGCGGCCATGTCACGGATCACCATGGCGTCCATGAGATGATCCTGGGCGTGGACCATGAGCAGCATCACCTGGATGTGCTCCCCCTGGATCTCAGACTGGATCAGCCCGGTCTGCACGTGGTGGGCCTCAGTGAGGGCGTCCCCGCACTCTTTCAGCAGCTCCTCGGCCTGGGCGATGTTCCCCTTCTTGGCCTCCTGAATGGCCTCCATGGCCAGAGAGCGGGCGTTGCCGCCCTCCACGATGATGTTCATGACCAGCTCGTCGTATTGCTCCTGATTCATTGCCATTTTAACATACTCCTTCCGGATTTTCCAGTGCTTTTTATCTCTTTTGAACAAAAATTTTATTTGGTATCCCGTTCTGCGGTATAGAGGAAAAATTCCATGTCCTTGCCCCGGAAATTCTTCACACTTTTGCCGCTCTGTCTCATGCCGGTACGAAGGGCCGCCTTCTGGGCGGCAAGGTTGGTGTTCCGGACTATGGAGCAGACCCGCGGCGCCTTGAGGACCGAGAAAGCGTACTCCTTGCAGGCCATCGCCGCCTCGGCGGCATAGCCCTGATGCCAGTACGCCTTTTGGAAGAGATACCCGATCTCCAGGACCTCCTCCCCCTCCCAGTGCTGGATGGTCAGGCCGCACTGGCCGATCATCTCCCCGGTCTCCTTCCGCACCACGGCCCAGAGCCCAAAGCCCAGGGTCTCATAGCGTTTCAGATGCCGGTCCAGCCAGCCCTGGGCCTCCTCTCGGCTGAAGGGGGTCTCATAGGCGGCGGCCATGACCTCAGCGTCGCACAGGATGGCGCACAGGGCCTCAAAATCCCCCCGGGTCATCTCCCGCAGGATGAGCCGCTCTGTCTCTATCCGGACAGTTCCTTCCCGGTCAGACATTTTTCACACCTCCGTGACAGGAAAGCGGGGATTTTACCGCTTATCCATCTGGGTGGGCACAAAGTCCCCGGTCTCCATATAGAACCGCAAAAGCTTCTCCTTCATCTGGGCCACCTGGGGAGCGTAGGCAGGATCGTCAATGCGGTTTTCCAGTTCCTCCGGGTCCTGGGAAAGGTCGTAAAGCTCATCAGAGCCGTAAAGCCGCATGACGTACTTCAGCTCCCCCATGCGGAGCATGCAGCCCTTGCCGTGGGCCGTATCGCTCTCATGCTGGGTGGAGATCCGGGGCCAGTAGGGGGATTCGGGTCCGTGGACAGGCTCCATGGCCTGCACTTCCCCGTGGAGGCGGCCCCCCTCGCAGAAGACGAATTCCCGGTGGTGGTCCCCGGTGGCCATAGTACCGCAGAGGGACTTGCCGAACTGGATATAGTCGGGCTCCACCCCGGTCATCTCATAGACCGTGGCGGGCAGGTCGTTGAGCTGGACCAGGGCGGTATTCCGGCCGGGCTTCACCGGTGTTCCGGCGGCGGGCTTCACCACCAGGGGCACGTTGGTCAGGGGATCCTCAAAGCTGTTCTGGCACTTCTCGGAGATGCCGTAGTCCCCGGTCAGGTCCCCGTGGTCGCTGAACACAAAAATGCTGGTGTCGTCATAGACCCCGGTGTCCTTCAGCTTTTGGGTGAGAAGGCCAAGCTGGTGGTCAAACCGGGCCGTCATGCCTAGGTAGACCGCCCGGATCTCGTTATACTGCTCCTCGGTCCAGTCGTTCATGGCCTGCTTGGAGCGGATCTGCCGCAGGATCTCAGACTTGCCCGCCAGCTTCTCCACCTCAGGGCGGCGGGGGGGCAGCTTGGTCCGGTCGATGAGGGAGTACCAGGGCTCCTCGCAGCCGTAGGGCGGGTGGGGGAACATGAGGGTACAGTAGACGAAGAAGGGCTTGCTCTCCGGCTTTTTGCTCCGCTCCTCCAGGTAATTCAAAGCGGCGTTGACGCAGTTCCAGTCAAAGCTCTGGTCCAGAGAGTGCTCGGGATACTTGCCCGTGTAGAAGGAATACTTCAGGGAATCAGGCTCCAGGCCCTGCATGGCGGGAACGATCTCAGGCGTCGGCCCCCTCATCCCATGTCCGAAATTCACGGTGCCTCCCTCCACCGCGCTCTTTTCCACCAGGTCGGTGCCGTCAAAAAAGTAGTCGCAGTAGTCGGTCTTGGCCCAGGCGGAAGGGATAAAGTCGTTCCTGCCGATCCACACCACCTCATACCCCGCCTCCTTCATGGTCTTGAGGATGTTGGGGTCCTCCTTGCGCATCATGAAGTGCATGGTGCGGTGGCCCAGAGTGTGGGGATAGAGGCCGGTAAGGAAGCTGCACCGGGAGGGAACGCACACCGGGTTCTGGCAGTAGGCGTTGTCAAAGCTGACCCCCTCCCGGGCCAGGGCGTCCAGGTTGGGTGTGACGGCGGCTGGGTTGCCTGTGTGGGCCATGCTGTCCCACCGCATCTGATCGGCCACGAACCATAAAATGTTGGGTTTTTTGCTCATGTCTGCTCACCTTCCTATGAAATCGTTGAAAGCAGGGGCCCGCGGCCCGAATGGCCGCGGGCCCCTGTATGTTTGCATCTATGGTATCACAGTTTCTCCGTTTTTACAAGGAGCTGCCTTGCCCGCAGGGAGATCTGTCCGCTTTTCTCAGGCGTTGGCGGTCTCCTTGGCCTCCTCGGCCAGGGCCTGCTTATCCATCATCTTGAAGAAGGGCAGGTAGATGCCGAACTGGAGAGCCACCAAGATCACCTGCCAGATGGCGGTACGCCAGCCGCCGGTGAGGAATCCGGCCAGGATGATGGGGGTGCCGGTGGGCACGCTGACGCCGTTTAAGTAGGGCAGGATGCCAATGGCGGTAAAGAGGTAGGAAAGGCCAAAGCAGAGCAGGGGGCTGAGGAGCATGGGAATGAACATCATGGGGTTGAGGACCAGGGGGAAGCCGAAAACGATGGGCTCGGAGATGGAGCAGACAGCGGGGGCGATGGCCAGCTTGCCCAGGGTCTTATACCGCTGGCTCTTGGCCAGGAGAAGCATGCAGAAGGCCAGGCCGATGATGCCGCCCGAGCCGCCCAGCTGGGCCTGGATGAACCACCAGGACTGGGTGATCATGTTGGGCAGATCCTCCCCGGCGGCGTAGGCCGCCATGTTCTCCAGATTGGCGTTGGTGTAGAGCATGGAGAGGAAGGGCATGACCACCATACCGCCGTGGATGCCGAAGAACCAGAGAAGATTGCACAGCACCAGGAAGAGTATGAAGGTGAAGGGACTGCTCTGGAGAGAGGCCAAGGGTGCCCGGAGGATGGAGTAGATCAGGTTGTTCAGGGTACCGAAGGGAGTCAGGGTGCAGAGCTGACGGACCAGGATGGCGAAAGCGGCCACAGCCACTCCGGGGATAATGCCGGAGAAGCCGTTGGCGATCTGGGGCGGCACGCCCTCAGGCATCTTAATGACCACATTGTGCTTCACAAAGAAGTTATAAATGTTGGGGACCAGTGCGCCCAGGATCATGGCGGTGAAGAGGCCGGCCGCGCCGAAGTACTGGGTAATGATAACGCCGCCCACAGCGGTCTCCCCCACGGTGGTGCCCAGAGGGATCACCAGCAGGAAAGCCATAAGGGACATGAGGCCGGCCGCGATGGCGGTCTTGGAGCACTCCAGCTGGTTGGCCATGGTGTAGCCGATGGCAAAGACGGCATAGAGGGCCATCATGTTGGTGGTGTAATCGGTGACCATGGAGAACAGAGGCTTGAGGCCCACATTGGTAATGAAATCCTGATAGGGGGCGATGCTGAGGCCGGAGAGCAGGGTGCCGATGGCGCCCGCCATAATGATGGGGAGCAGCATGGCAAAGCCACCGCTGATGGCCTTCAAAACCTTGTTGGCCGCGATCTTGTTGGACGCAGGGATGAAGTATTTGTCCATAAACGCCTGGATCTTTTCAAACATAGGTCATTCCTCACTTCTACTCTTATTTTTTGTCAGAGGTTTCGGGCTTGGCGGCGCGCTTCGCTTTGCCCTTGCTGAAGTGAGAATAGCACTTTTTGAAAATCTTTTCAATGGTTTCTTGAAAAGTTTTTCATTTTTGGAACTTCTTCCAAAAATGAGCCCCATTTTTTGTGCAACCCGCCGAACGAAATCGCGAGAGCCGTTGATATTCCATTGTTCCCATTTTTGAAATTTTTTCCGCTTTTCTCTTTTTGTTCTACCTTCCTCTTGCATTTTGGAAAGAAATACGGTATCATAGAGATAGAAATGGAATTTTTTCCACCCCACTCCCCCACAGAAAGAAGGTCACGGTATGGATCCCATTACCCTGCTGAAAAGCAATTTTGATTCCTTCACCAAGTCGGAGCAAAAGCTGGCCCGGTATCTGCTGGACAATCCCACCGCAGTCCTCACCAACACCATTGACACCATCACCAAAGCCGCAGGCTCCTCCAACGCCGCCATGGTCAGGCTGTGCCAGAAGCTGGGACTCAGGGGCTACGCCGAGTTCAAGTTCTCCATGCAGCGCGCCCTCATCGCCCACTCAGCCGACCATGTGGACCCGGAGGGGCCGGTCTCCCCTTACCAGGAGATCCTGAACGCTTACATCGGTTACATCAACCAGATCCCCCAGTTTGTGAGCCAGGAGGAGCTCCGGCGGATGGCTAAGTCTATCTGCGAGGCCCGGCGGCTGGTGTTCTACGGGGCAAACCGCACCTTCCTCTCGGCCCAGCAGCTCTCCCACCGGCTGCGCCGCATTGGCATCTTCAACGAGGCCTCCCAGGACTGGATCGTGATGAGCGATGATTCCTCCATTCTCAGCGAGGGAGACTGCTGCGTTCTCTTTACCATGAAGGGCCGGGGCGGTCTTGACCACTTTACCGGCCTGGCCTCCTCCCTGAAGGAGCGGGGCTGCACCGTGATTTTGGTGACCATGACAGCCAACCTGCCCATCGCCAAGTACGCCGACCAGGTGATCCTCCTCCCCTGTCCCAGCCGGGACCCCTCGGCCAACTTCTACGAGGACCAGGTGGTGACCTACCTGTTCATCGAGCTCCTTCTCTACGAAGTGACCCGGCTGCTTCAGGGGTGAGGCCATGAAAAATCTCAGCTTTCTCATCAAGCCCGCCTCGGGCCACTGCAATATGCGCTGCCGCTACTGCTTCTACGAGGACGAGACCAGCCTCCGGGAGGAGGGCAACAGCGGCATCATGACCCTGGACACCGCCGATATTCTCATTGAGGAGGCCTTCTCCGCCCTGGACAAAGGGGAGAGCGTCACTTTCGCCTTTCAGGGCGGCGAGCCCACCCTGGCGGGACTGGACTATTTCCGGCACTTTGTCTCCAAGGTCCGGGAAGTTAATCAGAAGGGTGCTTTTGTCAACTACGCCATCCAGACCAACGGCCTGGCCCTCAATAGTGACTGGGCCAAATTCTTCCGGGAAAATAACTTTTTAGTGGGGATCAGCCTGGACGGGGACAAAGCGATCCACGACTTCCTCCGCCCCGACGCCGCCGGGAAGGACACCTGGAACCGGGTGAGCAAAAACCTCTCTCTCCTCAAGGGGGAGAAGGTGGACTGTAACCTGCTCTGCGTGGTCTCCCGACAGTGCGCCAAGCATCCTCAGAAGGTCTACCGCTCCCTCCAGAAGCTGGGGGGATACCTCCAATTCATCCCCTGCCTGGATCCCCTGGAAGCGGAGCGGGGCAGTATGCCCTACAGCCTCACCCCCGAACTATACGGGAATTTCCTCTGTGCCGTCTTTGACGAATGGTACCGGGATCTGACCGCAAATGTTTACACCAGCGTCCGGCTCTTTGACGACTATGTCCACCTGGCCATGGGGCTCCCCGCCGGGACCTGCTCCACCTCCGGGACCTGCGGAGCCTACTTTGTGGTGGAGGGGGACGGCACCCTCTACCCCTGCGACTTCTACTGCCTGGACCAATGGAAGCTGGGAAAGCTGGGGGAGGCCTCCCTCCCCGACCTGGCCAACAGCGAGACCGCCCGGAAATTCCTGGCTGAAGGGCTGGACCACCCCACCGAGTGCGCCTCCTGTCCCTGGGTGCGGCTGTGCAACGGGGGCTGCAAGCGGGACTGGTTCCGGGACGAGGAGGGCAGCCACAACTATTTCTGTCCCGCCTTCCGCAAATTTTTCGCCTACGCCGGGGACCGGATCGCCCAGATTGCCCGGGCTCAGCAGGGGTACGGACGGCTGTAAATACACACTTTTCCCCCTTTTTGGCAGGTGCCAAAAGGGGGAAAATCCATTTTTGCCGAAAAAAGTTGAATTTTCCTCTTGACACCCCGGGAAAGCCGTGGTATTATACAACACAATTCAACACCTGATAGAGGCGCGGTTCTCATGAGTACCCCTCCACAAGGCCAGGCAGCCGTGGTTGGGGAAAGGGAGCGCCGCCGAAGGGAGCATCCGGTGCCTGCCGGTGCTTTACCTGGGCCAACGGGAAACACCCGTTGGACTGTCACATCCTGTATGTGAAGCGCTATTCGGGTCCGGCGGAGCCCCGCGTTGTCGCGGCGCGGCTCCCTCTCCCACCACGAGCGCTTTTCATAGAAAAAGCCGCCCGTGGTTTTTTGATGTCTTTGTTCAGACCCGGGCAGAACAGCAAAGAAAGGATCTGTTTTTATGAAGAAGCTCACCACTCTGCTCCTGGCCCTCACGCTGGCCCTCTCCCTCGCCGCCTGCGGTGGCGATCCCAAGGCCACCCCCACCCCCGACGCCGGGAACACCACTCCGGTCACCGATGTCACCCCCAACGGGGAAACCGTCCTCACCGGAGTGGAGGACGGGGTGCTCACCGTGGCCATGGAGTGCGCCTACGCCCCCTATAACTGGACCCAGGCCGACGATTCCAACGGGGCCGTGCCCATTGCCAACAACCCGGGCTCCTACGCCAACGGCTACGATGTGACCATCGCCAAGAAAATCGCCGAGGCCAATGGCTGGGAGCTGGAGATCATGGCTCTCGACTGGGAAGGCCTCTCCCCCGCCCTCAGCGCCGGCACGGTGGACATGGTCATCGCCGGACAGTCCATGACCGCCGACCGCATGGCCGTGGTGGACATGGCGGGTCCCTACTTCTACGCCTCCATCGTCTGCGTTACCAAGGTGGACAGCCCCCTGTCCGAGGCTGCCGGCATTTCCCAGCTCACCGGGACCTGCACCGCCCAGACCGGCACGGTGTGGTACGACACCTGCCTGCCCCAGATCGATGGGGCCGAGCTCATGCCCGCCTCCGAGACCGCGCCCGCCATGGTTATGGCGGTGGAAAGCGGCACGGTGGACTTTATCTGTACCGATCTGCCCACTGCCATGGGCGCCTGCGCCACCTACCCCGACCTGGTGATCTTGGACTTTACCGGCACCGAGGACAACTTCTCGGTAAGTGAGGAGGAGATCAACATCGGCCTCTCGGTCCGCAAGGGCAACACCACCCTGCTGGAGGCCGCCAACAAGGTTTTGGCCGACATGACCGAGGAGGACTTCAACACCCTGATGAACGAGGCCATCTCCGTCCAGCCTGAGATCTGAGTATTTTCCCCATTTTCTTTGGAAAGGAGAGCGCGGAATGGATAAGCTGATCCAGCTTTTCGGCGATATTGCCCGGCTCTGGGCCGCCCACGGTCCCAAGTACCTTCTGGGCATCCGCAACACCCTCATTTTAGCCATTGCCGCCACTGCCATCGGCTGCCTCATCGGCTTCCTCTGCGGCGTGCTGAACACCATCCCCTACACCAAACAGGACCCCCTGCCCAAGCGGTTCCTGCTGAAGCTGATCCGTGCGGTAGTCCGGGCCTATGTGGAGATCTTCCGGGGCACCCCCATGATGCTCCAGGCCGTGTTCATCTTCTACGGCCTCCCTTACTTTACCGACGGGGCGGTCTCCTTCAAGGGTATGAGCGGCATCTGGGCAGCCTCCCTCATCGTGGTCTCCATCAACACGGGAGCCTATATGGCCGAGAGCGTCCGGGGGGGCATCATCTCCATCGACCCGGGCCAGACCGAGGGGGCCAAGGCCATCGGCATGAACCATGTGCAGACCATGACCAGCGTCATCCTTCCCCAAGCCCTTCGGAACATCATGCCCCAGATCGGCAACAATCTCATCATCAAT
>JAGBDQ010000093.1 GCA_017937415.1 Oscillospiraceae bacterium | reverse complement strand
ATGTCCTCGGGCTCCCCGATGCGGCCCAGGGGGATCTGGGCGATGAGGGGGGCGATCATCTGCTCGGGCAGATTGGCCACCATGTCGGTCTTGGTGATACCGGGGGCCACGGCGTTCACCCGGATGCCGTCCCCGGCCAGCTCCCGGGCCAGGGAGAGGGTCATGCCGTTGACGGCAAACTTGCTGGTGGGGTAGGCCACGCCGCCGGGCTGGGCGTACTTGCTCACCATGCTGGAGGTGTTGAGGATGACGCCGCTGTGACGCTCCTTCATGCCGTCCACCACGGCCTTGATGCAGTAGAACATGGCGTTTACGTTCAGGTCCATGGTCCTCTGGAACATTTCGGGGGTGTAGCTGCCGATCTTGGCCGAGTCGGACACCCCGGCGTTGTTCACCAGAATGTCGATGCGGCCGTACTTCTTCTCCACGGCGTCAAAGGCTTCCTTCACGCTGTCGTAGTCGGTGAGGTTGGGGGAGATCCCCTCCACCTTCCAGGCGGGGTTCTCGGCCTTGAGCTGGTCCACCGCCTTCTGGGCGGTCTCGGGCTTGGAGCCGCAGAGCACCACGGTGGCCCCATTCTCCAGATAGGCCTTCACGATGGCGTAGCCGATGCCCCGGGTACCCCCGGTGACAATGGCGATCTTGTCCTTCAAAAGCATATAAAATTCCTCCTGTCAAAAATATGGTTTCTCAACCGAAGAGGATTATACGCCTTATATTGTTAAATGTCAAACAATTTTTTCTTTGCAACAAAATCCCCCCCTCATGCGTCTAATCAGTAGAGAGGAGGCGAGGCTATGGCCCTAACATCCAACCGGCCGGTGGATCGGGCAGAGCTGGAAAGACTCATCACAGAAAATGAAAACCGTTTGTACCGGGCCGCCCTGGCCATTTTGGGGGATCCTCAGGAGGCCGAGGACGCCGTCCAGGACGCCTTTGTGAAGTACCTGGAGAAGGCCCCGGCGGACCTGGAAAACCCGGGCGCCTGGCTCATGCGGGTGCTGGTGAACGGCTGCAAGAGCCGCCTGCGCCTTGCCTGGCGGCAGGTGGCTGAGCTGCCCGACACCCTTCCCGCCCCCTCCCCTGAGGAGCGGGAAGAGCTGGTGGAGCTGTGGTCCCTGCCCCCCGAGGAACGGTGTGCCATCCACCTGTTCTACTATGAGGGCTACTCCACCGATGAGATCGCCCAAATGACCGGCGTGGCCCCGGGTACCGTCCGCTCCCGGCTGAGCCGGGCCAGGGAAAGGCTGCGGAAATTGCTCTCCGACACATGAAAGGAGCCATCTATGAACGCATATAAAACCTATTTTGACCGTCAGGCCATTTCTCAAAGTGCCCATGACAGGCTCATGGCCCTGGAAACTGCCCCTGTGAAAAAAGCCGTCCACTGGCAGAAGTGGGGCGTACTGGCCGCCTGCGCCGCCCTCATCTTAGGACTTGGCGTTTACGGTCTGGGCCGACCGGGGCCCAACATCGGGCCTCTGCCTGTGGCCGACCCCACTGCCCCGGCGGTTACCCAACCCGCCGTTGACCCGACCTTTGTCCCCGATGTCAGCGACTCCGACCCTGTGGCCCCTCCGGAGGACTATGGCTTTCTCATCCACAGCCCCACCGCCGAGGACCAAACCGCTTTCTTCTGCATCCCCGTCCTGAGTTTTCAAGAGGGGATCAACGAAGTGGCCGCCTGCCTTGCCCTCCCTGAGGGCAGCTTCTATGTGGAGCTCACTCTGGAGGACCTGCAAAAGGTCTTCTGGGGTCCTGAGGGCAAGCCGGAGAGTTCCTCCGCCGACCTTCCCTGGATCCTCTTCTGGGACGGCTACACCGTCCAGATCGGAGCCCGCTACGACGGAAATGGGGATCTGTGGATGCTCACGGTCTACGGCTCCAAGGGTCTGGACACCTTCGAACTGGAGATCTCCCCCGGCCGCCTGCCCCCCCAATGTCTGGCCGACCCCAACGGGGAGAGCGCCGATGTGAACGGGACAGAAGTCACCTCCTACTACCACGCCTATGATCGGGACGGGGACGGCCTCACCGACCACGTCTGCACCAGCGAATTTATGGCCGACGGCTACGGCTACCGCTTCCGCAATGTCCACACTGACACCGGGAAGGGAGAGAAAGAGGCCGAAGAGGCGGCCAAGCTTTTTAACACCTATTTCGTCATGGATGCCGCCCAGTGGACCGACAGCAGGTATTATTTTGACCACATCGCCCATACAGACAACATCCCTCCCTGGGAAGAGACCCCCTTCGACACCCTGACGGATGCCCGGGAGCGGGCCGACTTCACCCCCTATTTGCCGGAAACCGCCCCGGTGAACTGGAGCGAGTTCCATGGCCGCCTCAGCTACCAGGAGGGGGATCACAACTACCTCTTCGTCCGCTGGACCAAGATGTATGACGACGTGGAGATAGACGTCCACCTCCCTGAGGGGGACAGCACCGACTACTACCACACCCAGCTGGTGGACGTGAACGTGCCCGAGAGCTACGATTGGCGGCTCTATGACGGCCCCATCAGTGACACGGTACCCCCGGAATACCGGATGGCCTTCTATAAGCCTGCCTTCCGGGCCGGGGATATGTCCCTGGAGGTGGTGAAGGCCCGGATGCACGGCCACGACACCGGCGGGGAGATCTGCCACTTTTATGTGATCCACGACAACGGCACGGTGGTGAGCTACGACTGCTCCGGTGTCACCGCCGAGACGGTTTGGGCCATGATCGAGCCCAGTCTGTCGAGATAGGGCATTCGCCAGACTTACGTTTTGAGCAAGCTCAAAACGTCGATTGAAATGGGTGAAAGGGGACCCTGACGGTCCCCTTTCACACTTTTCCTCCCTCCGATTTTGGGGGATACACTATGGACCCGGACGGAATGACCGTCCGGGCCCGTTCTGTATGCCTGTTTATGCCTTGTCTCCGGCTTTCCGCCGCCCGGCGATGACTCTTGCCACCTTGACTCCGGAGGCCCCCGCCTGGGCCAGGCCCCGGGTGACTCCGGCCCCGTCCCCGATGGCGAAGAACCGGGGCAGGGCGGTCTCCAGCTCGCCGCTGAGGGAAAGCCGAGCCGAGTAGAACTTGACCTCGGCACCGTAGAGCAGGGTGTCGTAGTTGGCGGTGCCGGGGGCCAGCTTGTCCAGCTGGTAGATCATCTCAATGATGTCGTCCAGCTGCCGCTTGGGAAGTGCCAGGCTCAGGTCCCCCGGCACGGCGGCAGTGAGGGTGGGCCGGACAAAGGACTTGCTCAGACGGTGCTCGTTGGTGCGGATGCCGTTCACCAGGTCCCCGAACCGCTGCACCAGCACGCCCCCGGCCAGCATATTGCTCAGGGAGGCGATGTGCTTGCCGTAGCGGTAGGGCTCGTTGAAGGGCTCGGTAAACCGGTTGGAAACCAGAAGGGCGAAGTTGGTGTTCTGGCTCTGAAGCCTGGGGTCGGCATAGGAGTGGCCGTTCACCGTGTTGATGCCCTCCACATTCTCGGCCACCACATGACCGTAGGGGTTCATACAGAAGGTCCGCACCTGGTCCCCGTACTGCTTGGTGCGGTAGACCAGCTTGGACTCGTAGACCACGTCGGTGATGTGCTGGAAAACGGTGGCGGGGAGCTCCACCCGCACCCCGATGTCCACCTGGTTGTTGAGAAGCTGGATGCCCAGGGCCTTGCACTGGTTGGCGAACCATTCGGCCCCTGACCGCCCCGGCCCGGCGATGAGCCAGGTGCAGTCCACCGCGTCCCCCTTTTCCGTGATGAGCCGGTAGCCCTCCTCTGTGACCTCGATGGTCTCCACCCCGGTCTGGAACCGGAACTCCACCCGGTCTTTCAGATCCTCATAGATATTGGTAAGGATCCGCAGGTTGTTCTCGGTGCCCAGGTGCTTGCACCGGGCCTGAAGCAGGTGGAGGTCGAACTCCAGGGCCCTCTTGGCCAAGGCCTGGGCCTCCGGGGTCTGGGTGGAGTATATCTCCCTGGTGGCCCCGTGGCGGACGTTGATCTCGTCCACATAGCCGATGAGCTCCATGACCTCCCCGGCGGGCAT
>JAGBDQ010000092.1 GCA_017937415.1 Oscillospiraceae bacterium | reverse complement strand
TTCAAAGGCCTCTTCGGCCTTCTGAAATTTTACATGAGCGGGCACATCGGGAGCCTTCTGCTCCAGCTCAAAGGGGTAGCACATGGCGGTCTCCGCCCCCGCCTGACGGAGGATCCGCTCCGCCTCCTGGGCGATCTTCAGCCCCTTGTCCCGGAAGGGGTTGGGACTCAATACGATCTTCATCAGGCTTCCTCCTCCCCAGCCTTCGGCTCTTTCAGTTCCCTATGGGAGTCCTCCACCAGAGCGGAAAGGTCTCCCTGCCAGGGCTCCCCCGCTTCGGCGGAGAGCCAGCCTAAGTACTCGATGTTGCCCTCGGGGCCCCGGATGGGGGAAAAGGTGAGGCCCCTGACGGTAAATCCGGCAGTCTTTGCGTGGTCCAAAAAATGCTCCAGCACCTCCAGATGGACGGCCCTGTCCCGGACCACCCCCTTCTTGCCCACCTTATCCTTGCCCGCCTCGAACTGGGGCTTGATCAGGCACACCCCCTGGCCATGAGGGGCCATAAGGGGCCGTAAGGGGGGCAGGATGAGGCTTAAGGAGATGAAGGACACGTCCACGCTGAAAAAGTTCAGCTCGTCGGGGATCTCCTCATGGGTGAGATAGCGGGCGTTGGTCCGCTCCAGGCAGACCACCCGCTCGTCGCTGCGGAGCTTCCAGGCCAGCTGGCCGTAGCCCACGTCCACGGCGTAGACCTTGCTGGCACCGTTTTGCAGCATGCAGTCGGTAAAGCCCCCGGTGGAGGCGCCGATGTCGGCGCAGACAGAGCCCTTCAAAGAGATGGGCCAGGTGTGCATGGCCTTCTCCAGCTTGTAGCCACCCCGGCTCACATATTTGAGGCCGCCCCCCCGGACTTCGATGGGGGCCTCCGGATCGGTGGGGGCCCCCGCCTTGTCCACCTTTTGGCCCTTCACATACACCTGTCCCGCCATGATGAGGGCCTGGGCCTTCTGGCGGGACTCGATGAGGCCCTTCTCAACCAGAAGAACGTCCAGCCGCTTTTTCAAGGGCGGTCACCTCCTTCACCTGCCGGGCAATGCTCTCAGCGTCCAAATTGTTCATGCGGCGCAGCTGGTCCACCGTACCCTGGGGCGGGACCCGGCTGCCTAAATTTCGTAAAGCAATATACCTTGCGTGTACTCCCCCCACCGCCAGTTCGGCGGCCAGACGGCGGCCCACACAGTTCTGCTCCATGGCTTCCTCATAGAACCAGAGGGCTTGGGTCTTATCCACCGAGGAGAAAAAGAGCTCTCCCGCCGGCGTTGGTGTAAGGGTATTCAGCTTGACGACCTCCGCCGAGATGTGGTCCTCCTCCAGCAGGGCCGCCGCCTCCAAAAGGGCGTTCACCTGGGTGCCATAGCCCGCCAGGGTCACATCGGCGCCCTCACGGAGGAGAGTTGCGGGTTCGCCGTCCCAGCTCTCCTGGTAGGCCCCCTCTCCCCCTCTGGGGTAACGGATGGCCACGGGGCCTTTGATCTGATGTACCGAAACGTACAACATTTTCTCCAG
>JAGBDQ010000091.1 GCA_017937415.1 Oscillospiraceae bacterium | reverse complement strand
GTCGGCCAACTCGTCGATGACCACCACGATCTGGGGCATTTTCTCCATTCCATCGGTAATTTCCGCGTGCTTGTTGTAGGAGGCAAGGTCACGGACTCCTGCCTCGGAGAAGGCCCGGTACCGCTTCATCATCTCCACCACCGCCCACTGGAGGGCGCCGGCCGCCTTCTTGGGATCGGTGACCACCGGGATCAGCAGATGGGGGATGCCGTTATAAATGCCCAACTCCACCATCTTAGGGTCCACCATAATGAGCCGGACATCCTCAGGAGAAGCCTTATAGAGCAAAGAGATAATGAGAGAATTGGTACATACCGACTTACCGGAACCGGTGGTACCGGCAATGAGCAGATGGGGCAGCTTGGCAATGTTGCCCACAATGCAGTTGCCGCCGATGTCCTTGCCCAGGGCGAAGGCAACTTTGGAATCATGCTTCTGGAACTGGTCCGAGGCGATCACGTCGTGAATGGCCACCGGGGTCACCAGCTTATTGGGCACCTCGATACCCACCATGGATATCTTATCAGGAATGGGAGCGATCCGGACTCCTGACGCCCCCAGGGACAGGGCAATGTCGTCGGCCAGGTTGGTGAGCTTGTTGAGCCGCACCCCCTGGTCTAGCTCCAGCTCATACCGGGTCACCGAGGGGCCCCGGGTGACGCTGACGATATTTGCGTCAATGCCGAAAGAGTGAATGGTCTCGGTGAGACGGGTCTGGTTCATTTTCAGCTCGTTGGCCACTCCGCCTGCATCGCTGTCTTTCCCTTCCTTCAGCAAAGAAACCGGCGGATAGTGATAGATCTGGGTCTGCTGATTCAGGGCCTCTTCCACCTCGGCGGAGACCTGAGCCGCCGCCTCGTCGGCCTCTCCCTTTTTCAGCTTGGGAACGGCGGGCTCACGGGTGATCTCAATGGGCGGCTGCGGGGGCGTTTCTCTCACGGGCTCGGAGACCTGCTCTAAAAATTCCTCCTTCCGGATGGGGAACGGATCAGGCGGTGCCACGGGAGTACCGCTCTCCCCGGCAAACAGATCCCCCGCCGCAGGCTTTTCTCCGCTGAGAAGCTGGTCGGGCGTAGGCACCTTGGCCTTGCGCTCAAAGAAGCCCCGCCGCTCCTCCGGCTTAGGCTCGGGCTCCAGCTCGTCCATCTCCCCCAGAGGATCGTCCACCGGAATATCAATGGACTTTCTTTTATGGAGCAAAGTCACCGACTCCCGAACGCTTTCCTTGTCCTTTTTCTCCTCCCGGATCTCCCGCTCACGAGGGGCCTCCTCCGGGCGGCGCTTAACGGACCGCTCAGGGATCTCTTCCTCTTCGTACTCAGGATGGGGCCGATCCCGGACCCAATCCACGATTTGAGCCGGAGTGATCCGAAAAGCCGCCATCAACTGGGCCAAAATAGCCAAAACCAAAATCGGGGCGGCGCCGTACTTACTGAATGCGGCGATCAACCCCTGGGACAGGATCCCGGACACCACGCCGCCGGCGCTCATGGCCTTGCCCGCCGCGAAGATCCCCTTGACCCCCTCCCAGCTCCACAGGAAGGCCTCTTTATAGAGAAACAGGTGGATCAGACTGCCCAGGGTCACGGGGAGAAGCAGGGTGCAGGTGGTCCGGAGCCGCACCGGCCGCCCCCGATGGAGCATCAGGATCACCCCCGCTCCCGCCAAGGCAAAGGGCAGGAACCAGTAGCCGTAGCCGATGAGCCCCTTGGCCGAGCCGCAGAGCAGATCGATCACAATGGCCTCTACATTAAAGAGCCCCAGAAGGGTAAAAAGGGCCAGCAGGAAGCAGACCAGGGCACCCACCTCCCGGCGGATGGGCTTGGTCTCCGGGGCCTTTGCCCTGCTCCCGCTGGCTTTATTTCCCGAGGAGGAACGAGCGGAGGAGGTTCCTGTCGGCTTTCGGGTGGAATTTGACGTTTTCTTTTGCGTTGCTGCCATACTATCCTACCAATCCTTTCGGAATACATTGCTCATATCGTAAGTCTCTGCATAAAAGCTCATGTTATATAATACTCCAAATTTCCCCTGATTTCAAGGGGCAAGGTGTCCAAAGAGGGAAACAATACCGCCGGAAAACTTTTCCTTCCGGTCAAAGGCCCCCTGATAAAAAAGTGCTTGCCTTTTTTATGAAAGTATGTATAATAGAAAACGGAACAACTGAATGAGGTGTCTTCAGGGCAGGGTGAAAATCCCGATCGGCGGTACAGTCCGCAACTGGTGTAACAGCCACTGACCCGGTGAAACTCCGGGACCGACAGTGACGTATCTTTGATGCGAAGTCTGGATGGAAGAAGATGTGTAAACGCACGCTCCTTTTTGTTTGCACCCGAAGGCATGGTCTTTCGGGTGTTACCAACAAAAAAGGAGTGTTTTATTATGTCCGGTTCCAAATCCAAGTTCGACACCAAGACCCTGGCCGCTATGGCCATGATCACCGCCCTGGCCTATGCCGTCATGGCGGTGTGCAAGATCATCCCCAAGGTGGGGGGCTTTCTGAGCCTGGACGCCATTGACGCGGTCATCGGGATCGGCGGCTTTCTCTTTGGGCCTGCCGCAGCGGTGATGATGATCATCGTGGAGGCATTTTTAGAAGCCATTACCCTGAGCACGACGGGATGGTACGGCTTTGTGATGAATGTGCTGTCCACGGTGCTGCTCATCTGTCCGGCAGTCTACCTCTACCGCCGCCGGGGAAAGACCTCCGGCGCGGCCATCGGCCTGGCGGTAGGCGTTGTCTGCCGCCTGGTGGGTATGATCCTTTTTAACTACCTGATCACTCCCATGTATTTCGGTATGCCCCGGTCCGCCGTTGTGGATCTGATGCCCATGATCTGCGTGTTCAATTTGGTCAAAGGCACCCTGAACGCCGCCCTTCTCATGATCCTGTATCCCCCCGTGTCCGCCACCCTGCGCCGGATGGGGCTGGTCGCCCCCAGCGCCCGGAAGCAGGAGGGATCCTTCAACTATGTCCCCATGATCATCGCCGTTGTGGTCCTGGTTGGAGCTATTCTGGCAGTCCTGCAGATGCTGAAGAAGTAAAACCGCCATCCTCCTGGGCCTGGTGCTGACCAAAGTCATCTGATTTTCCATCCATTTACAACCCCCACAGTTCATGTGGGGGTTGTTTTTATAGAACGAATGTGCTATCATTAGGTAGAAGGGGTGATCAAATGACCTCGCCTACGTCCGACCGTACCATTCTGCACTGTGACCTGAACAGCTTTTATGCCTCGGTGGAGCTTCTGGACTACCCCCAGCTCTGCCGGCGGCCTGTGGCGGTCTGCGGCGACCCAAACAGTCGCCACGGGATCATTTTGGCCAAAAACGAGGCGGCGAAAAGGTTTAAGGTCCAAACCGCTGAAACCGTTTGGCAAGCCCGGAAAAAGTGCCCTGAGCTGATCCTCCTCCCCGCTCATCATGACAAGTACCACCACTATTCCAAACTGGTCAACACCATTTACAACCGCTATACCGACCTGGTGGAGCCCTTCTCCATTGACGAGAGCTGGCTGGATGTCACCGGCACCCTCCACCTCTTCCGCATGGACGGCAAGGCTCTGGCCGACAAGATCCGCCGGGAGGTCCGGGAGGAGCTGGGCCTCACCATCTCAGTAGGAGTCTCCTTCAACAAAATCTTCGCCAAAATGGGAAGCGATTATAAAAAACCGGACGCCACCACCCTTATCACCCGGGAAAACTTCCGGGAGCTTCTGTGGCCTCTTCCCATTGGGGATCTGATCTTTGTGGGACGTTCGGCCGCCAAAACCTTGGAGGAATACGGGGTACACACCATCGGGGACCTCGCCCGCTTTGACCGGGAAGCCCTCGTCAAGCTGTTGGGCAAGCAAGGCGGGGTCCTGCACGAATACGCCACCGGTGCTGAGCACGCCCCGGTGATCCCGGCCTCCCAGATGCCCGGACCCAAGTCGGTGGGAAGCGGCCTCACCTTTCCCCGCAATTTGGTGGGGTGGGAGGAGCTGCGTGCCGGAGTGACCCTTCTCTCAGACGAGGTGGCCGCCCGGCTTCGTCAGCTCGACCTGAAATGCGCCACCGTCAATATTGCCGTACGGGATCCGAATTTTCAGAACATCTCCCGGCAGAAAGGCCTTTCCTCCCCCACCTATCTCTCCCGGGAGATCACCCAGACCGCCATGGAGCTGCTCACCGCCTCCTGGAAGCCCAATGCTCCGGTACGGGCCCTCACAGTCACCGCCCAGAACCTTCTCCCCGCTGACCAGTCCGGGGAACAGCTCTCCCTCCTCTCCCCTGACGCCGCCCCCCGGCGGCAAAAGGTGGAGAAGTTAGAGCGGACCATGGACAGCATCCGGGAAAAGTACGGCCGGACCGCCATCTCTCCGGCCCGGACTCAAAACCGTCCCACCGGGGAAAAGCCTATTCCTCCCGGCCCCAAGCACTCTGAACTGTAATTTCCGCGCCCTTCCCGGCGCAAAAAAAGTACCGGCGCCGTCCTTCAAACGACGCCGGTACTTTTTTGTGTGTAACTTACGCCTGCTCGGGAGCTCCCACGGGGCAGGTAGCAGCGCAGGTACCGCAATCGATGCAGACATCGGGATCGATCACGTACTTGCCATCGCCCTCGGAGATGGCGGACACAGGGCAAGCGGCGGCGCAGGCGCCACAGCTGACGCAAGCGTCACTGATCTTATAGGCCATTGGTTACACCTCCCGTCCCTTCATGGTAGTTTCATTATAGCATAACTTTTTGAAAATTCAATGCTAAAATACGGAAAACCGGAAATAATTTTAAGGTCTGCAGCCATAGGGCCAGAAAGCTTTTCAGCCCTTCAGGCGTTACCTGACGCTAACCACTCTTACTACCTGACAGGGGGAAGACCATGCACGCCATTGAATTTTCTGCCGGAGCCGAAAGGGCCCTCCGGCTTGCACAGGACAGCGCCGCCGGCCTGGGCCACAGCTATGTGGGCACTGAGCATCTTCTTTTGGGGGTAGCCCGGGAGGGCCGGGGCCCCGGCGCCCGGTGCCTCACCGCCGCCGGGCTCACGGTGGAGGTCCTGCGGGAGACCTTGGTGGGTCTCACCGGTCTGGGAGTGGGCGGAGGCCTCCCCACCCAGGGTCTGACCCCTCACTGTCTGGAATGCCTGAGCCTTGCCATGACCGATGCCAAGCGGTGCAAAGCGCCCCAGCTTCACACAGGTCACCTGCTCTCCGGCCTGCTCCAGCTCAGCGACAGCGCCGCCCGCCGGCTGGTCTCCGCCGCCGGAAAGGATCCCCGGCTGCTTCTGGGCACCGTTACCGCCGGCTTCGGGATCCCCGAATCCCGCCCCCTGGAACGCCGCCGCCCGGAGCGGGAGGAGCATGCTCCCAGCGGCAGCACCCGGCTGCTGGACCAGTTCTCCCGGGACCTGACCGCCCTGGCCGCCAACGAGGACCTGGATCCAGTCATCGGCCGGGGAAACGAGGTCAAACGGGTCATTGAGATCCTTGCCCGGCGGCGGAAAAACAACCCGGCTCTCATCGGGGAACCGGGGGTGGGCAAGACCGCCGTAGCCGAGGCATTGGCCATCGCCATCGTCCAGGGAAAGGTGCCCGAGGACCTGGCTCGCAAACGGCTGGTAGCCCTTGACCTCTCCTCCATGATCGCCGGCACCAAGTACCGGGGTGAATTTGAGGAGCGGGTGAAAAATATTCTGAACGAGGTCCGCCGGGCGGGGGATGTGATCCTCTTCCTGGACGAGCTCCACACCATTGTGGGCGCGGGCTCGGCCGAAGGGGCCATCGACGCCGCCAACATTCTCAAGCCCGCCTTGGGCCGGGGGGATCTCCAGGTCATCGGAGCAACCACCACCGAGGAATACCGGAAATATATTGAAAAGGACGCCGCGTTGGAGCGGCGGTTTCAGCCCGTGCTGGTGGAGGAGCCCTCCCCCGCCCAGACCGAGGCCATTCTGCGGGGCATTCTCCCCCGGTACGAACGCCACCACAGGCTCACCATCACCCAGGGGGCTATCCAAGCAGCCGTCACCTTCTCCCAGCGTTACCTTCCCGACCGGCGGCTCCCTGACAAGGCCGTGGACCTGATCGACGAGGCAGCAAGCCGCACCCGGCTCACCGACGGAGCCTCCTCCCTGGTCACTGGGGAGGCGGTGGCTGCTGTGGTCTCAGGGTGGACCGGGATCCCAGTGACCTCCCTCTCCCGCTCCGAGAGCGAAAAGCTTCTCCACTTGGAAGAGACCCTTCACCGCCGGGTGGTGGGACAGGACCAGGCGGTCAACAAACTCTCCCGTGCCATCCGCCGAAGCCGGACCGGACTGAAGGAGCCAAACCGCCCGGTGGGCTCCTTTCTCTTCCTGGGCCCCACCGGAGTGGGCAAGACCGAGCTGTGCAAGGCTCTTGCCGAGGCCCTTTTCGGTACTGAGAAGGCCCTTATTCGCTTTGATATGTCGGAATATATGGAGCAGCACACTGTCTCCCGGCTTCTGGGCTCCCCGCCCGGCTATGTGGGCCACGATGAGGGGGGACAGCTCACCGAGGCAATTCGGCGAAAGCCCTGGTCGGTGGTGCTCTTTGACGAGATCGAAAAGGCCCACGAGGACATCTGGAGCTTACTTCTTCAGGCCCTGGAAGACGGCGTCCTCACCGACGCCCAGGGGCGGAAGGCCGATTTCCGCAACTGTGTCCTGATCCTTACCTCCAATGTTGGAGCCCGGAAGATCACCGCAAAAACCAGCCTGGGCTTCTCCCCAGAGGAAAATGAAAACGGTCTGCGCTCCAAATCTCAGGTTGAAAAGACCGTCATGGAGGAGGTCAGGCACACCTTCAAGCCTGAATTTCTCAACCGTCTGGACGACATTGTGGTCTTTGATCAGTTGGGCAAAAACCAACTCAAGGGGATCGCCCAAGGTATGCTCACCCAGCTGGCCGGACGGTTGGAGGGCCTCGGCGTCTCCCTGCGCTACGATGACCGGGTCCTGGAATTTTTGGCTGAGACCGGCTTTGACCCGGACTATGGAGCCCGGCCCCTTCGCCGGGTCCTGCGTTCCCAGATCGAGGACCCAGCCGCCGAGCTTCTCCTTACCGAAGCGCTCTCCGCAGGCAGCCTCCTGGATCTGACGGTTCAGGAAAACGCTCTGGCTCTGCTTCCCTCCTCTCCCGCCCTGACTGTGGGATAAAAAAGATCGGCGGCTCTCCCGCAGGAGAAACCGCCGGTCTTTTCCTTTTACAGCACCATCAAAAGAGTCCCTGCTCCGATCAGTCCGCAGCCGATCCAGGATTTGGGTGTGAACTGCTCCCGGAGGAAGACAGCGCACAGCACCATGGTAATGATCACACTGAGCTTATCAATGGGCACCACCTTGGATACCTCCCCCATCTGTATGGCCCGGTAATAGCAGAGCCAGGAGGCCCCGGTGGCCAGGCCGGACAGGATCAGGAAGATCCAGCTTTTCTGACTGATATGGCTAAGGCCGCTCTGGGCGTTGGTGAGAAACACCATTCCCCATGCCATGACGACCACCACCATGGTGCGGATCGCGGTGGCAAGGTTGGAATTGACGCCCTCAATACCCACCTTGGCCAAAACAGAGGTCAGGGCTGCAAAGACCGCCGACAGCAGGGCAAGTATAAACCACACAGGGCTCGCCCCCTCAGACAGCGGCACGCAAGGCTTCCACCTTGTCAGTCCGCTCCCAGGGCAGGTCGATGTCGGTACGGCCGAAGTGGCCGTAGGCCGCAGTCTGCCGGTAGATGGGCCGGCGGAGGTCCAGGGCCCGGATGATGGCGGTGGGCCGCAGGTCAAAGACCTTCTCCACCGCTGCGGCGATCGCCTCGTCGGAGACCTTACCCGTCCCAAAGGTGTCGATGAGGATACTCACCGGTTTGGCCACCCCAATGGCGTAAGCCAACTCGATCTGGCACTTTTTTGCCAACCCGGCCGCCACAATGTTCTTGGCCACATACCGGGCCATGTAAGCCGCCGAACGGTCCACCTTGGTGGGATCCTTGCCCGAGAAGCAGCCGCCGCCATGGGGGGCGCTGCCGCCGTAGGTATCCACAATGATCTTTCGCCCGGTGAGTCCGGAATCCCCCTGGGGGCCGCCCACCACGAACCGGCCGGTGGGGTTCACGTAAATCTTTACCTTATCGTCCAGGAGCTGCGCCGGAATGGTTGGCTTGATGACCAGTTCCACCATATCCCGGCGGATCTGCTCCAGCTCCACCTCAGGGCTGTGCTGGGTAGAGAGGACCACCGTATCCACCCTCACCGGCTTGCCGGTCTCGTCATACTCCACCGTGACCTGGCTTTTGCCGTCGGGCCGGAGGTAATCCACCAAGCCCTCCTTACGGACCCGGGCCAGCCGGCGGCACAGCTTGTGGGAGAGGGACAGGGCCATGGGCATCAGCTCCGGGGTCTCGTCGCAAGCATAACCGAACATCATGCCCTGATCCCCCGCGCCGTTCTCCAGCTCACTATCCCCCTCGCCCTCCTTGGCCTCCAGGGATTTGTCCACCCCAAGAGCGATGTCGGGAGACTGCTCGTCGATGGAGGTGATGACGGCGCAGGTGTCACAGTCAAAGCCGAACTTTGCCCGGTCATAGCCGATGTCCCGCACCACGCCCCGGGCCACGGCCGGAATGTCCACATAGCAGGAGGTGGTGATCTCCCCCATCACATGGATAAGGCCGGTGGTCACGGTGGTCTCGCAGGCTACCCGGGCGTTGGGATCCTTTTCCAGGATAGCGTCCAGCACCGCGTCCGAGATCTGGTCGCAGATCTTGTCCGGATGCCCCTCAGTCACTGATTCCGAGGTAAAAAATCTGTGTGCCATAGTTTTTTGCTTCCCTTCTTTTGTTTTTCAAAACAAAAGCGCCCTGTCATAATCGACAGAGCACAGGGTAGTTCCTGTCCTCATCTTTCGATTATCTCGCCGGATTTGGCACCTTGCTTGCGCAGGTTGCCGGGCTTCATCGGGCCGTTCCCTCCACCACTCTTGATAAGGCGCTATTGAATTGTGAGGTCAGTATAGCCCTCCCTCGCCCCTTTGTCAATCCTTTCCCCCTCTTTTTTACAGAATATTCAAAATCCAGACAAATCTTCAAAAATGTTTATAGTTTCTTTTCTTTACATTTGCCCCAAAAACGGGTACAATCTAATTAACAAGCTTTTCCAAGGAGGTTTTTGTCTTGCGTTGGATCGAGAATAAAATTGACAAGTTCTGCATTGAGCATCCCCACTTTGGGATCTCCAACCTGATGCTCTATATCGCCATTGGTCAGGCGGCTGTCGGCTTCATTGATTACTTCAGCTCCAATTCTCTCTCTGCTCTGCTGTTCTTTTTCCAACCCTCTATTTTCAGAGGAGAGATATGGAGGCTCATTACCTTTGTTTTTGTCCCTATCACCGGAGATTTTGGATTCCTTGATTTCAGAATCCCCGGCACATCGCTGTTCATGGTCGCTGTATCCGCTTATTTCTATTATTGGATCGGCAGCACACTGGAACGGGAGTGGGGAACCGCCCGGTTCAACTGCTTCTATCTTTTTGGTATGCTTCTGAATATCATCTACGGACTGATTTTCGGCATCGCCTCGATCCATTATGTGAATTTGTCCATGCTGTTCGCATTTGCTGTTCTTTTCCCCGATATGCAGATCCTGTTCATGATGATCCTGCCTATGAAGGTAAAATGGCTGGCCTGGATCGATGCCGCTCTCTTTATCTGGAACATCATCCAGAATCTCCGGGCAGGCCTCTGGCTGTGGGCTTTTCTCCCCCTGGTGGCCATCCTTAACTTTTTCATCTTCTTCTGGATCGAGTTTACAGATGCCCTCAGCGATCGCAAGCAGCGCTACCAGCACCGGCATTCCGCCCAAACCATCAACTTCAAAAAGGCTGCCAAATCGGTCTATCAGGAGAAGGGCTATCTCCACAAATGCGCCGTCTGCGGCAAGACCGACACCGATTACCCCGACATGGAGTTCCGGTACTGCTCCAAGTGCAACGGCTCTTATTGCTACTGCGAGGAGCACATCAATAACCATGCGCACATTGAATGATCACCAAAAAACAGGAAGGGTGAGGCTTTTGCCTCACCCTTCCTGTTTTTACCTTCTAAATTACTTGAAGTAACGCTCCAGCAGACCCTTCAGGGCCTTCCCATGCCGGGCCTCGTCCCGGGCCATCTCATGGACGGTATCGTGGATGGCGTCCAGGCCGTTCTTCTTGGCGCAGGAGGCCAGGTCGAACTTGCCCTGGGTGGCGCCGAACTCGCAGTCCACACGCCAGGCCAGATTCTTCTTGGTGGAAGCGGTCATGCTGGGCTCCAGATCGGTACCCAGCATCTCGGCGAACTTGGCGGCATGCTCGGCTTCCTCATAGGCAGCCTTCTCCCAGTAAAGGCCGATCTCAGGATAGCCCTCGCGGTGGGCGATCCGGGCCATGCAGAGATACATACCAACCTCGGAGCACTCGCCCTGGAAATTGGCCATGAGCTGCTCAAAGATATACTTCTTGTCCTCGGCGCTGATGTCGGGGTTCTCCTTGACGGTCTTGGCATAAATTCCGAACTCATGCTCGGCGGCCAGCTTGGCATCGCCCTTCATCTCGTTGAACTTGTCGGCGGGAACGCCGCACACAGGGCACTTCTCGGGGGGATTCTCCCCTTCCCAAACGTAGCCGCAAACAGAACAGACCCACTTTTTCATTTTAGTGACCTCCTGATTTTGAATTATTTTCCTGCTAAACAGGAATTATTCCTGTTTGTGTATTAAAGATACCATATCCAGCCCGTTCTGTCAAGTGGAATTTTTCATTCCACTGTCACAGATTTTGCCAGGTTCCGGGGTTTGTCGATGTCACACCCCCGCTGGAGGGCCACATAGTAGGCGAAAAGCTGGAGAGGAGCCACATCCAGGCTGGGCTGGAACATGGGACGGGTATTGGGGACCTCGATCAAATGATCCGCGACCTTGGCCATCTCGCTTCCCTTGCCTTCGGTGGTCAGGCCCAGGACCTCGGCCCCCCGGCTCTTCACCTCCACCACATTGCTCATGACCTTCTCAAAAAGCGGCGTATAGCTTCCCAGGGCCACCACCAGGGTCCCCGGCTCGATGAGGGAGATGGTACCGTGCTTCAGCTCTCCGGCAGCGTAGGCCTCGGAGTGAATGTAAGAGATCTCCTTCAGCTTTAGGGACCCCTCCAGCCCCACGGCATAATCCAGATTCCGCCCAATAAAAAAGATGGACGGGTGGTTAAAATAAAGCGAGGCAAAATATTGCACTTTCTCCCTTTGGTTCAAAAGTCTCTCCAGTTTAGCGGGCAG
>JAGBDQ010000090.1 GCA_017937415.1 Oscillospiraceae bacterium | reverse complement strand
CTATGGTGGAGATAAGCGGGATCGAACCGCTGACCTCTTGAATGCCATTCAAGCGCTCTCCCAGCTGAGCTATACCCCCGTATAGAAGGGCAAATGGTCGTTTATGATATTAAGTTGTCGATTTTGGGGGATAAGTGCTGGCATAGTTCCAATGTCTCGGGCTCCCAGCTGAGCTATACCCCCAAATATCACTGTCCGGAACTGGCGTACCGAACGAATGATATTTTAGCAAATCTCAGAACGGTTGTCAACAGGAAAATAGAATTTTCTCGAAAATTTTTCTCAGTTCAGGAAATCCTTCAGTTTCTTGCTGCGGGAGGGATGGCGGAGCTTACGGAGGGCCTTGGCCTCGATCTGGCGGATCCGCTCCCGGGTCACCTGGAACTCCTTGCCCACTTCCTCCAGGGTACGGCTCCCGCCGTCCTCCAGGCCGAAACGGAGCTTGAGCACCTTCTCCTCCCGGGGGGTGAGGGTATCCAGCACCTCCATGAGCTGCTCCTTCAGAAGGGTGTAGCTTGCCAGCTCAGAGGGCTCCACGATCTTGTCGTCCTCCACGAAATCTCCCAGGTGGGAATCCTCCTCCTCGCCGATGGGGGTCTCCAGGGAGACGGGCTCCTGGGCGATCTTCAGGATCTCCCGCACCTTCTCCACCGGCATACCCAGCTCGGCGGCGGTCTCCTCCGGGGTGGGGTCATGGCCCAGCTCCTGAAGGAGCTGGCGGTTCACCCGAATGACCTTATTGATGGTCTCCACCATATGGACCGGGATTCGGATGGTCCGGGCCTGGTCGGCAATGGCCCGGGTGATGGCCTGACGGATCCACCAGGTGGCGTAGGTGGAAAACTTATAGCCCTTGGTGTAGTCGAACTTCTCCACCGCCTTGATGAGGCCCAGGTTACCCTCCTGAATGAGGTCCAGGAAAAGCATGCCGCGGCCCACATAGCGCTTGGCAATGGAGACCACCAGACGGAGGTTTGCCTCAGCCAAACGCTGCTTGGCCCGCTCCCCCTTCTTCACGGCCTTCTCCAACTCGGCCCGGGTGGCCTCGTCCAGGTCATCTCCGGCCTCCTTCAGCGTGGCAATGGCCTCGGCTCCCAGGCCCATGTCCTGTGCCAGCTGGATCTCCTCATCGCTGGAGAGCAGGTCCACCTTGCCGATCTCCTTGAGGTACATACGAACCGGATCGTCGATGCTGAAGGTGTCGGCCAGGGCGTTGGGGTCCACCACCTCTTCCTCGGCGACAGCCTCCCCCTCCTCCAACTCCTCGGGAGGCGGGAGAAGGTCCTCATCGTCCAGCACGTCCAGGTTATCCACCAGGTCGTCGATCTCCAGATTCCCCAGATCCTCCTCATCGCCGGCGGCGTCGATGCCCAGATTCTCCATAGCGTCATAGAGCTTGTCCATCTGCTCACTGTCCAGGTTGAGCTCGTCCAGGACCTCCATCATCTCACCGGCCGACAGCTTTCCTTTTTTCTTTCCCTTCTCCAAAAGGTCCGCCATCTTTTCAGCCCCGGGGACCCCCTCCAAAAGCTGCATCAGCTCGGCCCGGCCGGCCTCCATGCGCTCGGCGGTAATGGCTGCCTGCTCAGCCTCTTTTTCCATGTTCTTTGAATGCTTCTCGTTCATACTCTATCCTCCATTGTTTTTTCTTTCAATTTCCTTTGCAGCTCCAGCAGGGCCTCGTCATTTTTGGGGGCCGTGCGCAAATGGGCTTCCTCCCGGATGATCCCTATGTAGTCCCGCAGGGCTTCGGCGGCGTGTCCCGCCGACTGGGGCTCGGAGAGGACCTGGATCATGTGGCTCATCTCCTCCTCGGTAAGCTGTCCCGCCAGGGGCGGAAGCTGGACGCTCAGCCCTTGCAGGTAACGCTCCCGGAGAAGCTGATAGGTCTTTCCAAGCATAGGGGAAGAAAACTCCTCCTGCCGAAGGTCCATCTTCTTGAACAGGGTGGGGTCCATGACCACGAGCCGCACCACCCCCTCCTCCGCCCGTGCGGAACGAAGGTTGGTGTACCGCAGTTCCCTGCTTTTGGGCTGGAGGGATTGGGTGGGTGTCAGCTCTTTCCGCTCCTGGGCCTTCCGGCTTTTCCAGCCCTGAGTTTTCCTCCATCGCTCCACCTCCTGAGCAAAGGCGGACTCCGAGATCCCAGCGGCTTTGGCCGCCTTGTTGCCCGCAAGCTCCCGCTCAATGGGGCTTGACATACGGCCCACCACCTCCACCGCAGCCAAGGCAAAGGTCCGCCGCCCCTCCTCGCTGGAGAGGTCGGAACGATTCATCAGGGCCTCCACCTTGTAGTCATTCTGCTGGGCGCTGCCGCTGAGGCACCGCTCAAAGGCCTCGGGGCCGAACTTCTTGATGAAGTCGTCCGGGTCCTGCTTCAGGGGCTTTCCCGCTTCGTCAAAGCTGTTGGGAAGCTGGAGGACCCGCACGGTCAGGTCCACATCCTTCAAAAGCTCCAACGCCCGGTCGGTGGCCTTTTTCCCCGCCTCGTCGTTGTCGTAGCAGAGCACCAGCTCCTTGGTGTACCGGGAAATGATCCGGGCGTGGTCGGCGGTGAGGGCGGTTCCCATGGTGGCGATCACGTTGTCAAACCCCGCCTGATGGAGGGTGATCACATCAATATTGCCCTCCACCAGCACTAAATTGGGCCGCTTGGTGCTCTTGGCGTAGTTGAGGGCGTAAATGAGCTGTCCCTTCTTAAAGCAGATGGTATCCGGGCTGTTCAGGTACTTGGCCCCTTCCAGACCGGGCAGGAGCCGGCTGGTGAAGCCCACCACCTCCCCCCGGACGTCGATGACCGGAAGCATGAGCCGGGACCGGAACTTGTCATACACGCCCCCGTTTTTTCCGCCCACCACCAGACCGGCGTCCAGCAGCTCCTTCTTGGTGAAGCCCTGGGCGGCAAGGGTCTTGGTGAGGACATCCCACTCGCCGGGGGCGGCGCCCAGACCGAAGCGTGCGGCAAACTTGGGGCTGATCTTCCGCTGGGCCATGTACTCCCGCACGCTCTGCCCTTCGGGGCCCGTCATATAGCTGCGGTAGAACCGGGCGGCGGCGGTGTTGGCCTCCACGGCCCGCTTGATCTTCTTCCGCCGGTCCTCGCTCTCTCCGCCCTCTGTGGGCACCTCCATACCCTGCCGCTTGGCCAGGAGCCGGACGGCCTCGGGGTAGGAAAGGTTCTCTATGGCCATGATAAAGTTGATGACGCCGCCGCCCTTGCCGCATCCAAAGCACTTGTAGATCTGCTTGTCCCGATTCACCGAGAAAGAGGGGGTCTTTTCCGAATGGAAGGGACACAGGCCCCACATATTCCCCCCCTTGGGGGTGAGATGCACATAGTCGCCCACCACGTCGGCAATGTCGGTGCGGGCAATGAGCTCATCAATAAACTGCGCGGGAATCAAGGCCTGACCTCCCTCCTTCCCCTATGGTTTCCAAAATCTGACAGGGTTATACTCTTGCCCCTTTGGACTCATTTCACCGCCCAGGACTTGGGGATGAACAGGTCCTCGTAAGTCTCCACGGCATAGGCGTCGGTCATGCCGGCAATGTAGTCGCACACTGCCCGCTCCCGGCCCTCCTTCTTCCAGATGTCCTGATACTCGTCCCCCAGGCGCTCCGGGTGCTTGATGTAGTACTCAAAAAGCCGGTACACCAGCTCCTGGGCCTTGCCCTCCTCCCCCTTGGCCACGGAGTTGAGGTACACCGAGGAGAACATGAAGGAATTGAGCTGGGACTGGGCCTGCCGCATCTCCTCGGACTGGAGGATCTTCCCCTTCCCCCGGCTTTGGGTGATGATGTCGGTAATAAAGGTGTTGAGCCGCTCCGAGTGGGTGGAGCCCAGGGTCTGCACCAGCTCGGCGGGAATGTCCAGAGGGTAGAGCACCCCGCCCCGGAGGGCGTCGTCAATGTCGGCCGAGAGGTAGGCGATCTTATCCGAGAGCCGCACCACCTGCCCCTCTAAGGTCTCGGCGGTGTCGAAGCCGGAGTGGCACACGATGCCCCGGCGGACCTCGTAGGTCAGGTTGAGCCCCCGGCCGTCATTCTCCAGCCGGTCCACCACCCGGAGGGACTGCTCGTTGTGGCGGAAGCCGTCGGCCATGATCTCGTTCAGGACCCGCTCCCCGGCGTGGCCGAAGGGGGTGTGGCCCAGGTCATGTCCCAGG
>JAGBDQ010000089.1 GCA_017937415.1 Oscillospiraceae bacterium | reverse complement strand
CCCGCAGGGGTGAAACAGGATCAGAGCATTTTCTTCAGCTCGTCAAAGACAAACTGGACCTTGGGTCCTACGATCACCTGCACGGCGGTCTTGCTGGGACGGATGATGCCCGAGATGCCGGAGGATTTGATCTTCTTCTCGTCCACCTTCAGGTTGTCCTTGACCTCCATGCGCAGACGGGTGATGCAGTGGTCGGCCTCGGCAATGTTCTCCTTGCCGCCCAGGCCCTCCAGAATGATCTTGGCCATGGCGGTGTAGTCGTCGTTGGCCAGTTCGATCTTCAGCTCGCCCTCGGCATCCTCGTCCTCACGGCCGGGGGTCTTCAGATCCCACTTCTTGATGGCGAAGTCAAACACCAGGAAGAACACAATGAGGGCAATAATACCGATGGGGAGAATGAGCCAAGTCTTGGCGGCGGCGGGCAGGGAAGCCGAGAAAAGCAGGTCGGTGGCGCCGGCGGAGAACATGAAGCCGGCCCGGAAGCCCAGAGCCACGGTGACGGCGGCAAAGATGCCGTAGAGCAGGGAGTAGACCACATAGAGCGGGAAGGCCAGGAACATGAAGGCAAACTCGAAGGGCTCAGTGACGCCGCAGATGAAGGCACACAGGGCGGCGGAGCCAACGATGCCGATGGCGTACTTACGCTTGGTGCTCTTGGCGTTTTTAATCATGGCCAGGGCGGCGCCGGGGATACCGAACATCATGCAGGGGAAGAAGCCGGCCATGTACATACCCACGGACCAGCCGTTGACGGCGTCAGCGGCATTCATGGCAGCCTGACCGGTGGGGAACCAGTATGCGGACAGGTCGCCGATGCCGATGGTGTCAAACCAGAACACGTTGTTCAGGGCGTGATGGAGGCCGGTGGGGATGAGCAGACGGTTCAGGAAGGTGTAGATACCCACGCCGATCACGTCCAGGCCCTTGATGGCGTTGCCGATGGCAACCAGAACACCGAAAATGACGGGCCAGGCGAAGAGAAGGACTACCGAGACCAGAATGGAAACCACGCCGGTGACAATAGCCACGCTCCGCTTGCCCGAGAAGAAAGCCAGCACGTCAGGCAGCCTGGTGTCCTTGAACTTGTTGTAGCACAGGGCACCGATGAGACCGGCCAGAATGCCGATGAAAGGGTTGGCGATCTTGCTGA
The DNA here is from genome assembly GCA_017937415.1 of Oscillospiraceae bacterium. GTDB lineage: Bacteria > Bacillota > Clostridia > Oscillospirales > Oscillospiraceae > Vermiculatibacterium. The sequence continues at coordinate 4,313 of JAGBDQ010000089.1, read as the reverse complement.
AGGCCACCCAGTTGGTGGTGTCCGGCTGGCACATGGCGGGGGCGATGGTGGATACCACGCCGGTGCTGAGCAGGTTGGTGATCATCAGCCAGGATACCAGAGCGGAAACACCGGCAGTGCCGTCGTTGTCCTTGGCAAGGCCCACACCCACGCCGATGGCGAACAGGATGGCCATGTTGTCGATAATGGCGCCGCCGGCTTTGATGAGGAAGAAGCCGACAATGTAACGGATTCCTTCCTGAGCAGCGTCAGGAACACCCATGGCTCCGGGAGCCAGAGCATAGCCGAGACCCATCAGGATACCGCAGATAGGAAGAACAGCAACAGGGAGCATTAGAGCTTTGCCGAGCTTTTGGAGACGCTTCATCATAACAGTTTTCCTCCTTTATTCTCCTTGTTTACCTCTCAAACACAAACTCTTACACGCCGCCGGCCCACGGCGGCAGTGAAAGACAAAATGAAAAGGAGAAGCCGCTCTTACTTCTCCAGCTCAATGACCAGATCATTGTTGGTGACCGGTCCTGTGTGGGTCTTGACGTTGTTGAACTCATCGCTGTTGCAGATCACCACAGGGGTGGTCACATCGTACCCGGCGGCGGTGATAGCGGGAATGTCGAACTCAATGAGGAGCTGTCCCTTCTTCACCTTGTCGCCCGCCTTGGCGTGGACCTTGAAGCCCTGGCCCTTGAGCTCCACCGTGTCCAGGCCTACATGGATGAGGATCTCGGCGCCGAAGGAGGTCTCCAGGCTGACGGCGTGGCCGGTGTCGAACATCTGGGCAACGGTTCCATCACAGGGAGCCAGGATCTTGCCCTCGGCGGGCTTGATGCCTACGCCCTGGCCCAGGATACCCTGGCTGAAAGCGGGGTCCTTTACCTCCTCCAGAGGAATGGCCTCGCCCACGGCGGGAGCGTAAAGCTGAGGAGCCACGGGAGCGGCGGGCTCCTCCTTCTTAAAGAGCTTGTCAAAAAAACCCATCGGTCATCAATCCTTTCAAGAAAATGGCGGATCCATACACAAACATTGTAAACATGATCCTGAATTATCATACCAAAAATTGCCTTCCATGTCAATGCTGTTTCGTGAAATGGTCAAAAAAGAAACAAAGGATGGAACCGCTTTTTGTAGAAAATGGGCAAAAAAGTTTGAAATACGCAAGGGTGAGGGAAAAAGAGAAGGATTTTGCTCAAATCCATTTGAAAAAGAAAAATCAGAGGAGAACGGAACGCCGTCTCCCCTGATTCTATCCGGTTTGCGTGCCTATCATTTCTCCTGCGTCAGTACCCCATCGGCCATGCGGTAGACCGTGTCGGAGGCTTCGGCGATGGCGGGATCGTGGGTAACGATGACCACGCAGTAATTGTCCTCATGGGCCAGCTTGGTCAGCAACTCCACCACGTTCCGGCTGTTCTCCCCGTCCAGGTTGCCCGTGGGCTCGTCGGCCAGGAGCACCTGAGCCCCCGAGGCCATGCTCCGGGCGATGGCCACCCGCTGCTGCTCGCCGCCGGACAGGTTGGCGGGGTAGCGCTTCCACTTCTCCTCGCTGATGCCCACCTTGGCCAGGAGCTCCCCGGCCTTGGCTTTGGCCTCCTTCTGGGAAATGCCCACCAGCTCCATGGAGTAGCACACGTTCTCCATCACAGTGAGCAGGGGGAAGAGCTGGAAGGCCTGGAAGATCACCGACACGTCCTCCCGGCGGTACTGGTCCAGATTTTTGGCCGCCAGGTCCTGGCCGTTCAGGACCACCGTCCCGGCGGAGGGCCGGTCCAGGCCGGCCAGGATGGAGAGAAGGGTGGTCTTGCCCGAGCCCGAGGGTCCCACCACGGCGATGACCTTTCCCGCCTCAAAGGCGCAGTTGACCCCGTTGAGGGCCATCCGGTCCCCGTTCTTATAGCGGTAGCTTACATTTTCCGCAGTCAGTACGCTCATAACAGATACCTCCTATTTTTGATTTATTCCTTAACCTGTAACAGTTCCAGCGGGTTCTTGCTTGTCATGACGGCCGAGGCCCCCACGGCTCCCAGAACCGTATAGAGCAGATAGAGCCCGGCCCGGCCCAGAGCAGGGATCATCAGCCCAGCGGCCTGTTCGGCGGGCAGCATGAGATAGGCCATAGCCCCAGCTCCCAGGTGGCCCAGCACAAGGCCCGCTATGCAGGGTAGGATGGTCTGAAGGCAGAGGGTCACCCGGCAGGTCATTTTGCTGTTGCCCAGCACCCGGAGGATGGCGGCCTCCTTGGCGGACAGGAGGGAGAGGAGCACGGCGATGCCCGCCGCTACGATGAAAGAGAGGGCCAAAGTCACGGGGTAGAGGGCCTTCATGAAGGAGATCACCTGCTCCATGGGGGCGATGGCCTGGCGGAGTTCCTGGTCCCAGTAGATGGTGATGAGGGGCACGGTGCCGCCCCCGGCAATGATGTCGGCGGCCATGGTCCGGAATTCGTCCAGTTGGCGGTTCTTGGCTGGGTCTATGGTGAGGATCACCTGGTCATATCTCAAGTCGACCCCATTGACTCCCTGCAGAGACAGAAGCGGGAAGAGAACGGCATTTGTGTCGCAGGAATGGGTCCCGATCACCGTGAGGTCGGTCAGATAGCTCTTTTTGTCAACGCTCAGGGGATCCGCCTCCACGATCTCCACCTGCAGCATATCCCCCTCGGCCATTTGAAACTCCTCATAGAGGGATTGAGGAATGACAACGGGCCAGGTCCAGTAGGATGCGGGGTTCCGGCCCTTCCAGTCCTCCCGGCTCTGCAGGAAGGCCGACTCGTCCCAGCCCTCGAAGTAGGTGATCTCCCCCCGGAGGTTGTGCAGCGTGAAGAATTCCTGGGGATACTCGATCCCATAGAGGACCACATTTCCTGTGCTGAACCGGCCCTTGTCCACAAGCTTTCCCTGTGCATCCAGACGGGTCAGGAAGGCGTTTTTCCAAAGCCCCTCCACATAGCGGTGACCGATAAAGCCGGTATCTTCCAGATCGTCTACCGTGGAGCGGAAGACGGCGCCGTTTCCATCGGAGCCGTTGCCCGCGCCGCTTTTGATGATCTCCAGCTTGACCTCGGTGGTGGTGTAGAGGTGCTCCAGCTCGTTCTCGCTGCGGACGGTGGACACCCGGATCAGCATGAGCCCCAGCAGGAAAACCACGGTCAGGGCAAGGCAGAGCAGACTTTTCCCCGGTGAGCGGAGGGTGTGGCAGAGCACATAGCGGCCGGTGAGGCCGCCGGAGGCTTTTTTGCCTGCGGACATGAGATCACGACCTTTCTTGGGTGTTTGCCCTTATCGCTTGTTTCCTCCGCCCTGAAGCTGGGAGAGGACAGGCTTTTTGACGGTCACCGTGGCGAAGATGAGGGCCAAAACCAGCAGGGCGGCAATCAGGGCCAAAATGAGGAGGGCCAAGGTGCTCATGGGAAGAGCGGCGGTAGCGCCCTCGGCCCCGGCAGCCTCCACCAAGGCGGAGAGCAGGGTTTCGGCGTTGCTCTGGGTGTAATTCCAAGCCAAAATAGACCCGGCGATGACGCCTATGCCGCCCACCAAAATCAGGGGCAGGACGGAGGACGCGATGCACTTCCCGGCGGGGACGCCCAAGGCCCGGCTGATGGCCAGGTCCTTCCGCCGGAAACGGAAGTAGACAAAACAGGCCAGGCAGTAGCAGACGGCCAGAATGATAGTGAAGATGGCCACGTTGCTCCGGGCGGCGGTGCCGATTCCCTCGGTGGCATTCTTGAAGTTGTGATAGCCAGTCTCCGCGAAGGTGATGGCGTACCCCATGGCCGCCAGGTCCTCCCGGGTGGCATCCAGGAAGGCTTCCTCATGCACCGGTGAATCCAGCACCAGACTGTCGGAGGGACCATATACTTCCGTACCTAATGGGGTGAAGTTTTCCGGGACCACAGAGCGTGGAATGAAAGTCAATTGATACATGGAGCTACCGTTGTCATCTCCACCGGGGAGGGGTAAATGATTGTAAATACCCACGATCTCAAAGGTGTCGGTCTGTGTCTCGATGTTCTGCCCTTTCGATGGTAAATCGAACAGATAGCCGTTGTCGGGCGCATAGATCCCGCCGTTATCCCGATTTTGATAGCAGATATCTCTCAGCTTCAGGGTGATGGTGTCCCCCAGCTTCAGGCCTCTGGTTTCGGCAAGGCCCTGGTGGATCACGATGGCCCGGTTGCCCGTCAGATCGTCCTCATGATCCAGCCACCGCCCGTCCACCAGGTAGTAGCGGTTTCCGGTGTTGTCCGAGGACAGTACGGCGGGCATGACACTCATATCCGCCGTCGCTGTGACGTGTAGCGCGCAGGTGTTATCATG
>JAGBDQ010000004.1 GCA_017937415.1 Oscillospiraceae bacterium | reverse complement strand
GTCCTCGATGGTCAGGTCAAAGTATTTGGCAATCTTGTGGGCCAGCAGCAGGGAGGCGTTATACCGCCCGCTCTCCAGAGAGATGATGGTCTGCCGGGTGACCTCCAGGGCGTCGGCCAGCTCGGCCTGGGAGAGCCTGCGCTCCTTCCGCAGCGCGGCGATCCGGTTTGTCAAGAGATGACCTCCTTCCGAAAATGTAAAGCTCACTTTACGGTTTGAGTATAGCAGGCCGGGAGAGAAATGTCAAGTGCGTTTTACATTTTTCCGAAAAAAAGGTCCACGGTGAGGTTCACCGTGGACCTTTACGATCTCTGCTTCCCTTACTTATGCTTGACCTTCCAGATATTGTCGGCGTACTCGGCGATGGAGCGGTCGGCGGCGAAGATGCCGGAGCGGGCGATGTTCAGCAGGGACATCTTGTTCCACCGGGTGGGATCTCCCTTGTAGACCTGCCCGGCCAGAGCCTGGGCATGGCGGTAGCTCTCGAAGTCGGCCAGGAGGAAGTACTGGTCGGCGGGGGCGCCGCCTTGGGGCATCAGCAGGCCCTTGACCAGCTCGGTATAGCTCACGTGGTCGTCGAAGCCCACGCTGAGCTGGTCGATGACCGCCTTGAGGGCGGGGTTCTGGCTGTAGTAGTCGTAGGGGCTGTATCCCCGGCGGCGCATCTCCTCCACCTCGTTGGACTTGAGGCCGAAGAGGAAGATGTTCTCATCGCCCAGGACCTCATGCATCTCCACGTTGGCACCGTCCAGGGTGCCGATGGTGACGGCGCCGTTCATCATGAACTTCATGTTGCCGGTGCCGGAGGCCTCCTTGCCGGCGGTGGAGATCTGCTCGCTCAGCTCGCTGGCGGGCATGAGCATCTCGGCCATGGAGACCCGGTAATTCTCCAGGAAGAAGACCTGGAGCTTATCCTTGCACACGGGATCGTTGTTGATGGTGTTGGACAGGGAGTTGATGAGGTGGATGATCTCCTTGGCCACGGTGTAGCTGGGGGCGGCCTTGGCGCCGAAGAGATAGGTCCGGGGGGTCATCTCAAAGTGGGGATCCTCGTGGAGCCGCTGCCACAGGTAGATGATGTGCAGCACGTTGAGGAGCTGGCGCTTATACTCGTGGAGACGCTTGACCTGCACGTCGAACATGGCGTCAGTGTTGAGGGTGATGCCGCTCTCCCGCTTGGCCCAGGCAGCAAAGCGCTCCTTGTTTTCCTTCTTGATTTTGGCGAGGCGGTCCAGTACGGCCTTGTCGTCCTGGTATTTCTCCAGGCCGGAGAGGGCCTGGGGCTGGAGGAGGTACTTGTCCCCGCCGCAGGTTTCCTTGATGAGGGCGTCCAGAGAGGGGTTGACCTCGGAGAGCCAGCGGCGGTGGTCCACGCCGTTGGTCACGTTCTGGAACTTCTGGGGGAACATGCGGTAGGCGTTGTGGAACACGTCGGCCTTGAGGATCTCGGTGTGGAGGGCGGAGACGCCGTTGATGGCCGAGCAGGCGCACACGCACAGGTTGGCCATGCGCACCTCGCCGCCCCAGACGATGGCCATGTTCTCCACCTTGGACATATCCCCGTGGAAGAATTGGGTGAGCTGCTCCTGATACCGGCGGGAGATCTCTAAGATGATCTGCCACACCCGGGGGCACAGCTCAGACACCAGGTCCTGGGGCCAGCGCTCCAGGGCCTCGGCCAGAACGGTGTGGTTGGTGTAGCACACGCTGCGGCTCACGATGAACCAGGCGTCGTTCCAGGAGTAGCCCTCCTGGTCCAGCAGGATCCGCATGAGCTCGGGGATCACTAAGGTGGGGTGGGTGTCGTTGATCTGGAAGACGTGCTTTTCATGGAAGTTCCGCAGGGTGCCGTACTCGGCCTTGTGCTTGCGGCAGATGGACTGCACGGTGGCGGAGACCAGGAAATACTGCTGCTTGAGCCGGAGAGACTTGCCCTCCCGGTGGTTGTCGGCGGGGTAGAGCTGCTTGGAGATGATCTCGGCGTTGGCCTTCTTCTCCAGGGCCTTCAGGTACTCGCCCCGGTTGAAGTAGTTCAGGTCCACGGGCTCGGTGCTCTGGGCCTCCCACAGGCGGAGGACGTTGCCCATGTCGGTGCCGTAGCCGGCGATCTGCATGTCCCGGGGCACGGCCAGCACGCTGGTGTAGCCAGTGTGCTCCACCGACATGGTGCCGTCGGGATTCCACTTGTTCTCCAACTTGCCGCCGAAGCGGACCTCCTCGGCCTTGTCCATCTGGGTCATGAGCCAGGCGCCGCCCAGTCCCAGCCAGTTGTCGGGGAGCTCCTCCTGCTTGCCGTCGATGATCTTCTGCTTGAAGATGCCCAGCTCGTAGCAGATGGAGTAGCCCGTGATGGGGATCTCCAGAGTGGTGGCGGCGTCCATATAGCAGGCCGCCAGACGGCCCAGGCCGCCGTTGCCCAAACCGGCGTCGGGCTCCTCCTCAAAGAGGTCGGCAGCCGAGAAGCCCAGAGCCTCGATGGCCTCGGTGAGAGCCTGCTCCAGACCCAGGTTGTAGGCGTTCTTCCGGAGGGACCGGCCCATGAGGAACTCCATGGACAGGTAGTGGACCCGGCGCTGGTGCTGGTCGGTGATCTTCTCCACGGTCTTGCGGTGCCGCTCGGACATGATGTCACGGAGCACCAGGGCGCAGGCCTGGAAGACCTGGTCAGAGGTGGCCTCGTCCACGTCCCGGCCGAAGTTGCGCTGGAGTTTGCCGGTGATGAGCTCCATCAGGTCCTTTTTGGTATATTTCTTACTGTTAGGCAAGGAAATTCACTCCATTTCAAAAATCAGGTTTCTATATTATAACACGGCCAGGAAGGAAAAAGTCCTGGGCCTTAAAAATGAGCAGGAAAATTATAGCATAGAATCCTATCTCTGTCAAACCCGGAAGGGGAAATTTGTGAAGTGTGCGAAGGGAAAAGGGGCAAATAAGGCAAAAAAGGAGGCGTTTCCAACAGAAACGCCTCCTTTTGAGGGAACAGATGACAGATGATCAGTAGCCGGTGATCCAGTGATAGACCTCTTCGTAGTCCTTGGCGGAGCGGTTCCAGGAGAAGTCGGTGGTCATGGCGTTCTTCTGGAGCTGCTTCCAGGCCTTGGGATCGTTCCAGTAGAGGTCCACCGCCTTCCGCAGGGCCCAGGTCATATCCCCCTGGTCCACATTGGCGAAGGAGAAGCCGGTGCCCTCCCCGGTGAACTGGTTGTAAGGTTGGACCGAATCCTTCAATCCGCCGGTCTCCCGCACCACGGGCAGGGTGCCGTAGCGCATGGCGATCATCTGGCTCAGGCCGCAGGGCTCGGCCACAGAGGGCATGAGGAACAGGTCGGAGCCGCCGTAGATGGCGGTGGCGAAGGGGTCGGAGTACATGATCTGGGCGGAGAACCGGTTGGGGTACTGCCAGGCCGCCTGCCGGAAGGCCTCCTCATACCGCCACTCGCCGGTGCCCAGCACCACCATCTGGACCCCCATGCCCATGATGTCATGGAGGGCACCCGCGACCATGTCGAAGCCCTTGTGGCTCACCAGACGGGACACGCAGGCCACCACGGGGACGTCGGGATTCTTCTCCAGCCCGGCCATCTCCTGCAAAGCGGCCTTACACTCGGCCTTGCCCTTGAGGGATTTCTCGCTGAAGGTCTTGGCCAGGCCCTTGTCCTGCCGGGGATCGTAGCGGTTCACGTCGATGCCGTTGAGGATGCCCCGGATCTTGTACTGGTTGTCGGCCACCACCCCGGCCAGGCCGTGGGCGTAGAAGTCGTACCCCAGCTCGTTGGCGTAGGTGGGGGAGACCGTGGTGACATAATCGGAGGCGTAGATGGCCCCCTTGAGCATATTGATGTCGTTGTAGTAGGCCAGCATACGCTCGTTGCAGTAGCTGGTGCTCAGGCCGAAGACATTCTCCAGAAGCTCACGGCCGTAACGGCCCTGGTACTCGATGTTGTGGATGGTGAAGACGGTCTTGGCGTTACGGAGCTCGGGCACCCGGGTCCGCTCCTCCAGCATGTAGATGGGCACCAGCGCGGTCTGCCAGTCGTTGCAGTGGATCACGTCGGGGACGAAGCCCAAATGGCCCGGGGTCTCAATGATCGCCCGGGAGAAGAAGGCGAACCGCTCGGCGTCGTCAAAGTGGCCGTAGATCTCCCAGCGCTTGAAGTAGTACTCGTTGTCCACAAAGTAGTAGGTGACCCCGTCCTTCTTCAGCTCAAAAATGCCGCAGTAGGGGGTCCGCCAGGCCAGGTGGACGTTGAAGTTCTGCAGGAAGGTCATCTGCTCCCGCCATTGCTGGCCAACGCGCTCATAGAGGGGGAGAATGACCCGCACATCGTGGCCCAGCTGGGCCAGGGCCTGGGGAAGGGAGCCGGCCACATCGGCCAGGCCGCCGCTTTTGATAAAGGGGGCTACCTCAGAGGAAGCGAAGAGAATATTCATGGAAAATCTCCTTTCAAGAGAGTTTTGTTGAGCTGTTATCCTCGCCCTCGGAGTCAAACTACTTCGTTTTTGGCGATCACCAGGGGATAGGTCTCGTGACCGGCCAGGGAGCGGCCGGAACAGATCTTCACCGACTTGTCCGTAATGGTGTATTTCAGGGTGGCTCCCTCCTGCACCTCGGTGTGCTGCAGGAGAATGCAGTTCTCCACCACGGCGCCCTTGGCGATGTGGACCCCGCGGGCCACCACCGAGTTGATCACCGTACCCTCGATGACACAGCCGTCGGCGATGAGGGAGTTGACCACCTTGGCGTCGTCGCTGAACTTGGTGGCGGGGGTGTCCTGCTCCTTGGTGCGGATGGGACGGTCAGAGCGGAACAGGGAGGCGCGGACGGCGGGATCCAGCAGCTCCATGCTGCGGATGTAGTAGCTGCGCACCGACTTGATGCTGGCGGCGTAACCCTCGTAGGCGTAGGACATGAGCTTGAGGCCCTTGCCCGCCTCGCCCAGCAGCACGCCCTCGCTGAAGGAGTAGAGGTCGTGGGCGGCGCAGTAGTCCACTAACTTCATGAGAAGCTCCTTGGACAGGATGTAAGCGCCCAGGGAGACGGCGCAGCCCTCGGGCACGCTGTTGGGCCGCACCAGGATGTCGGTGACCCAGCCCTCCTTGTCCAACTGGAAGTAGTTGGTGTTGGTGGAGGAGGCGATGGAGGAGGGCACCGAGAAGGAGGTGATGTCGGCCCCCGAGCGGAGGTGCTGCTCAAAGGCCTCCTCCACGGGAAGGTTGGCCACCATGTCGCCGTCGGCCAGGATCACGTAATCCTGGCGGATGTCCTCTAAGTAGGAGTACACCCCGGCCAGAGCGTCCATACGGCCCCGGTACAGGTTGTTCTGCCGCCCCTTGGAGGCGTAGCCGAAGGGGGGCAGGATCCGCAGGCCGCCCCGCTTCCGGGCCAGATCCCAGTCCTTACCGGCTCCCACATGGTCCAGTAGGGACTGGTAGGAGGAGTGGACGATGATGCCCACGTCGGTGACCCCGGCGTTCACCAGGGAGGACAGGGCGAAGTCGATGAGGCGGAACCGTCCGCCGTAGGGGAGGGAGCAGCTGTTGCGGGGCTGAGAAAGCTCCCGCAGGTCGGGCGTTTCGCCGTAGGCGAAAATAATTCCATGCAGGTTGTTCATGCCTCTACCCCCTTAATATTTTCCGTGATCATGGCCTTGGCCGGCACCACGGCGCCGGAACCTACCACCAGGTCCTGGGCCACCACGGCGATGCCCTTCTCCTCACTGCCGGGAGCGGGGACCTCGCCCACGTGGGCCTTCTCACCCACCACGGTATTTTCCGCGATGATGGCGTACTCCACCACCGCACCCTTCTTGATCACCGCGCCGGGCATGATGACCGAGTGCTGAACGGTGGCGCCCTCCTCCACGGTGACCGAGTGGAACAGGACGGAGTCCTCCACGGTGCCGTAGATCTCACAGCCGCTGGTGGCCAGAGAATGAGTCATTTTGGCGTTGGGGCCGATGAACTGGGGCGGGCGGATGGCCGAGCGGGCGTAGATGGTCCACTCAGTGTCGTACAGGTCCATGCCCGAACCGGCGTCCAGCAGGTCCATGTTGGCATCCCACAGGGAGTCGATGGTGCCCACGTCCTTCCAGTAGCCCTTGAACCGGTAAGCCACCATGGTCTCCCCGTTATTCAGCATGGAGGGGATGATGTTCTTGCCGAAGTCGTTGGAGCTGTTGGGGTCGGCCTCGTCGGCGATGAGATACTCCCGCAGCTTGGACCAGGTGAAGATGTAGATGCCCATGGAGGCCAGATTGCTCTTGGGATTCTTGGGCTTCTCCTCGAACTCGTAGATCACGTCGTCCCCCTTGACGATGAGGATGCCGAACCGGGGGGCCTCCTCCCAGGGCACCTCCATCACCGAGATAGTGCAGGCGGCGTTCTGGGCCTTGTGCTGCTTGAGCATATCGGCGTAGTCCATCTTGTAGATGTGGTCGCCCGAGAGAATGACCACATACTCGGGGTCATACTGCTCCATAAAATCCAGGTTCTGGTAGATGGCGTTGGCCGTGCCCTTGTACCAGGAGCCCTTCTCTCCCTCGCCCAGGTAGGGAGGGAGGACATGGACGCCGCCGTCCGAGCGGTCCAGGTCCCAGGAGGCGCCGTTGCCCAGGTAAGCGTTGAGCTCCATGGGCTTATACTGGGTCAGCACGCCCACGGTGTCAATGCCCGAATTGATGCAGTTGGAAAGGGGGAAGTCGATAATGCGGTACTTCCCGCCGAAGGGAACTGCCGGTTTGGCCACCTTGCTGGTGAGGGCCTTGAGCCGGCTGCCCTGGCCGCCGGCCAGAAGCATGGCTACACATTCCTTTTTCATCAGATCACCTCTTCTACAAATTGAAAAGCTGCCGGGAAAACTGGGGTATTGATTGCTCTCAAGCCTGTTTGGCTTTGGAACCGGTTTTGGGGGCAACCTTTTTGGCTGCCGTCTTTTTCCCGTCCTTGCTCTCCGCCTTTTTCACGGGGGCCTTGCGGACGGGATTTTTCTTCGCGCAGCGGAGGATCAGGCCGGACATGGGGGGCAGGTCCACCGCGATGGACTGCTCCTGCCCGTGGCAGGGGATCTTCTCGCTGGAGATGAGGGTCTTGTTTCCCCGTCCGGCGCCGCCGAAGGCGGTGTCGTCCGAGTTGAGCAGCACCTCGTACTTGCCGGCGAAGGGGGCCCCTACCCGGTAGCCCTGGCGGTGAATGGGGGAGAAGTTGCACAGGACCATGAGGGGGTTGCCCTCCTTGTCCCAGCGGAGGAAGGAGACCGTGTTGGCGTTGGCGTCGTCGGCCTCCAGCCACTGGAAGCCCTCCCAGCCAAAGTCCACCTCCCAGAGCTCCTTCCGGGCCAGGTACAGGTTGTTGGCTGCCTTGAAGAAGGCCTGCATATCCCGGTTCTCCTGGTTCTGGTCCAGCAGGTGCCAGTCCAGAGAGTGCTCAAAATGCCACTCGTTCCACTGGCCGAACTCGCTGCCCATCATCATCAGCTTCTTGCCCGGGTGGGTGAGCATATAAGTGTAGAACACCCGGACCCCGGCGAACTTGTCCTTGTATTCCCCGGGGATCTTGTTCAGGAGGGAGCCCTTCATGTGGACCACCTCGTCGTGGCTCATGGGAAGGACGAAGTTCTCCGAGAAAGCGTACATGAAGGAGAAGGTGAGGTCCCGGTGGTTATACTGCCGGAAATAGGGATCCAGCTTGATGTAATGGGTCACGTCGTTCATCCAGCCCATGTTCCACTTCAGATTGAAGCCAAGGCCGCCCTGGAGCCCGCCCTCGCCCACCGGCTTGGTGACGCTGGGCCAGGCGGTGGATTCCTCGGCGATCATCAGCACGTCGGGGTGCGCGCCGAAGATGGTGGTGTTCAGCTCCTGGAGGAAGTCCACCGCCTCTAAGTTCTCGTGGCCGCCGAACATATTGGGGACCCAGTTGCCCCCCTGCCGGTTGTAGTCCAGATAGAGCATGGAGGCCACCGCGTCCACCCGCAGGCCGTCGATGTGGAACTGCTCCAGCCAGAAGAGGGCCGAGGAGGTGAGGAAGGAGCGGACCTCCTTCTTGCCGTAGTCAAAGACCATGGTGCCCCACTCTTTGTGCTCGCCCTTGCGGGGATCGGCGTACTCGTAGGTGGGGGTGCCGTCAAACTGGTAGAGGCCGAAGCCGTCCCGGGGGAAGTGGGAGGGGACCCAGTCCAGAATGACCCCGATGCCCGCCTGGTGGAGCTGGTCCACCAGATACATAAAGTCGTGGGGGGTGCCGAAACGGCTGGTGGCGGCAAAGTAGCCGGTGCACTGATATCCCCAGGAGGCGTCCAGAGGATGCTCGGTGATGGGCATGAGCTCCACATGGGTGAAGCCCATCTCTTTCACATAGGGGACCAGGTAGGCCGCCATATCCCGGTAGGAGAGGAACTCGTCCTCCCCGGTGCGCCGCCAGGAGCCCAGGTGGACCTCATAAATGTTCAGAGGGGCGGAGTAGACCGGATGGTCCTTCCGCCAGGCGAGCCACTTGTCGTCCCCCCAGCCGTAGCCCTCTAAGTCGTAGACCTTGGAGCCGTTTCCAGGGCGGGTCTCGGCGTGGACGGCGAAGGGGTCTGCCTTGGCCACGATCCGGCCATCCTTGGTGTGGACGGCATATTTATAGGTATCATATGTATTGAGCCCGGGCACGAAGCCCTCCCAGACCCCGCCGCCGATGGGGGCGAGGGGGTGGTCGGCGGTGTTCCAGCCGTTGAAGTCGCCCATGACGCAGACTTCCTTGGCGTTGGGAGCCCAGACCCGGAAGATCCGGCCGGGGGCGCCTTCACGCTCTCCGGGGTGGCACCCCAGAAAATCCTGAAGGTGGGTCTCCTTTCCCTGGGCAAAGCGCTCCAGGAAGGTGGGCTGGCCCTGAGCGGCGGTTTTCTTTGGCATAACATGACCTCCTAAATGTGGTAAAAAATTCCAAAATATCCGGAAGATGGGAAACATTTTCTGATTTTCGCCACATGAGCTTCTGTTTTCCCTGTCCTGTTTGTGTAAATTATACAACCATATAGGACAAAGGTCAAGAAGAGATTGTGGGGAAAAAGAAAAAATGTACGCGAAAAAAAGAAGGCCGTGAGAGGGGGGAACGGTGGCCGTTTGGGAGACACGGCCCATAAGCCAGGTTGATTTTTGAAAAAGGACGTGCTATTATTCTATGCAGATTTCCATCACAACGGGATCCCGATCACGATAAAAGGAGAATCGCAGTATGAAGAAAAGAGTATTGTCCCTGCTGCTGGCCCTGGTCCTGTGCCTGGGCTTGGCCGCGCCCGTCCTGGCGGAGGAGCCCGAGTTCGACATT
>JAGBDQ010000088.1 GCA_017937415.1 Oscillospiraceae bacterium | reverse complement strand
GTAAGGCAAGGATACTTTACAGTGAAGGGCGGCCACCGGATCGGCCTGTGCGGGAGCGTCTGGACGGAAAATGGACAAGTCAAAAACCTGCGCAGTCTCTCCTCTCTGAATATCCGGGTGGCCCACGCCGTCCCCGGCTGCGGGGCCCGGGTCCTCCGGGAGCTGGGGGCGGAGGGGGTTTTCCCGGATACCCTGATCCTGGCCCCGCCGGGGGGCGGCAAGACCACTCTTCTTCGGGACCTGGTCCGCCTGCTCTCCGACGGGCTGATCCTCCCGCCCCTGCGGGTGGGCCTGTGCGACGAGCGGGGGGAGGTGGCCGCCCTCTGGGAGGGGGAGCCCCAGTTTGACGTGGGGGGCCGCACCGACATTTTGGAGGGCTGCCCCAAGGACCAGGGCCTTCTGATGCTCCTCCGGGCCATGACCCCCCAGGTCTTAGCCTGCGACGAGATCACCCACCCGGACGACCTCCGCGCTTTAGAGACCTGCGGCAACTGCGGGAGCCGCCTGCTTGCCACCGTCCACGCCGGGGATGTGGAGGAGCTGTGGGAGAAGCCCCTCTACCGGGAGCTTCTCCGGAGAAAGCTCTTCCGCCGTGCCGTGGTGGTGGACCGGACCCGGGATGACCCCTACCGGGTGGAGGTGCTCTCATGATCCGTCTGACGGGGGCCGTGCTGCTTCTCTTAGGGGGGCTGGCCCTGGGCCTGATCCCGGTTTGGGAGCTCTCCCGCCGGGCGGCTGCCCTCCGCGCCTGGGGGGACGCCCTTCTCCTTCTGAAGGGGGAGCTTTCCTTTGCCCTGCCCGCCATGCCCCAGCTGTTGGAGACCTTAAGCCACAAGGCCCTCTCTCCCGCCGGAGAGACCTTCGCCCAGGTGGGAAGGGGCCTTGGAACGTTGGGGGAGCGTTCCTTCGACCAGATCTGGACCCAGGCGGTCACCCAATACGGCGGCCTTCAGGGGGAGGACCTGGCCCCGCTGCTCCGCCTGGGGGAGACTCTGGGCCGCTATGGCCGGGAGGACCGTGACCGGGTGTTGGAGGCGGTCCTGGAACAGCTCTCCCGCCGGGAAGAGCATTGCCGGGAGGAGCTGAAAAACAAGGGGAGGGCCTACGGCGCTTTGGGCCTGTCCCTGGGTGCCTTTTTCATCATTTTCTTACTTTAGAAACGGGGGACAAGGAGTATGACTGTGGATTTTATTTTCCGCATCGCCGCCATCGGCATTTTGGTGGCGGTGTTCAACCAGGTGCTTTCCCGGTCGGGGAAGGAGGACGTGGCCCTGCTGGTGAGCCTGGCGGGCACCGTGCTGGTGCTGATGATGGTGGTGGAGAAGATCAGCGACCTGTTCCTTTTGACCAAGGAGCTGTTTGGACTGTGAATGGCTATGGATATTTTCAAGCTGGCCGCCATAGGAGTGGTGGCCGCCCTCTGCGCTCTGGTCCTTCGCCGGTGGGAGCCCGCTGTGGCCGCTCTGCTGGTTTTGGGGACAGGCCTTGTCCTCCTCTATGCGGGAGCCTCCGCTTTCGCCTCCGTCCGCGGCTTTGCCGACTCCCTCTCCCGCACCGCCTCTCTGGAGAGCGCGGTCTGGAAGCCGGTGTGGCAGACCGTGGGCATCGGCCTGGTCACCCGGCTTTCCTCGGCGGTGTGCAAAGACGCGGGGGAGGGGGGGATCGCCGCCTTTTTAGAGACCGTGGGGTCCGCTCTCGCCCTTCTGGCCGCCCTCCCCTTGGCCCAGTCCTTGCTGGACGCCTTGGCGGCGCTCTTGTAGCCCTTCTTCTGCTGGCGTCGCTCCTGCCTCTGCATGCCGGAGCCGCCGCGCTGGAGGAGGAGCTGGAGCTGGACCGGGTGGAGGAGGTGACCGAGGCCTACTTAGAGGGCTATCTTACCCGGGAAAAGGCCTTTTCCGGGGATTTTTCCTCCGGAGTGTCCGCCATTCTCTCGGCGGGGACCGCCCCCGGCCTTTTGGCGCTGAAGGAGGCCCTGAGGAGCGGCCTGCTCCTCTTCGCCGTGGCCCTTCTGGGGGGCCTGGCCGAGACCCTGCGCACCGGACCTGCCTCAGGGGCCGACCCCATCCGCCTGGCCACCACGGTCTGCGTCACCGCCCTGGCGGTGAGCGACGTGAATTCCCTCATGGGCCTGGGCCGGGAGACATTGGAGAAAATGAGCGCCTTTGCCCTCACCCTGATGCCCGCCATGACGGCGGCCTCGGCCGCCGCGGGGGCTCCCACCGCAGCTTTGGCCCGGCAGGGGGCAACCCTCCTCTTTTTTAATCTGCTGCTGGAGGTGACCCGGGGGGTCATCCTTCCTCTGGTCCTGGCCTACGCCGCCGCCCTGGCAGCCCAGGCCGCTTTGGGGAACGAGGGGCTCAAACGGGTGGCCGGACTGCTCAAATGGTGCGCCACCAGCCTCCTCTCCCTGCTGCTCAGCGGTTTTGTGCTCTACCTCACCGTTACCGGAGCGGTGGCGGGGAACGCCGATGCCCTGGCCCAGAAAGCCGCCAAGACCGCCCTGTCCGGCATGGTGCCGGTGGTGGGCGGGATCCTGTCCGACGCCGCCGAGACCGTGGTGGCCGGGGCGGGGGTGGTGAAGGGGAGCCTGGGGGTGGCCGGATTGCTGGCCGTTTTGTGCGTATGCCTGGGCCCCTTCCTCCGGCTGGGCTGTCATTATCTCGTTTATAAACTCACCGCCGCCCTGGCCTCTCTGGTCACCACCGGCCCCGCCGCCAATCTGCTGGACGCCATAGGCTCGGCCTTCGCCTTGCTGATGGGCACGGTGGCGGGGGGAGGACTGATCCTCTACATCTCCCTCATCACCGCCCTCCAGACCACCTTTTCGGGATGAGGGGGGCCCTGGGGGAAAACCACCAAAAAACGCCCGGTCAGGAGTGATAGAATGGGAGCTGTTAAAGATTGGCTTTTGTCGGTGACGGCCGCCGCCCTGATCGTCGCCCTGGCCCAGGCCCTGGTCCCCGAAGGGGCGGTCAAAAAGATCGGCGCCCTCATCGGAGGCATGGTCCTGCTCACCGTGCTGCTGCGTCCGGTGGCGGCCTTGGACCTGGAGGAGCTGACCCGGTGGACGGCGGCTTACGCTCCCACGGAGGACACTGAAATCAACCAAGGAGGGCAAATGATGAAAAGTCTCATAGCCCAAAAGACAAGCGCATATATTGTGGACAAAGGGGCCGCCCTGGGCCTTGTGTGTGAGGCCGAGGTAAGGGTGGAGACCGACGAAAGCGGCTGGCCGGTCCCCTGGGAGGCGGAGATCACGGGGGCCCTTTCCCCGGAACAGCGTTCCGCTTTGAGCCAAGCCCTGGAAGAGGAGCTGGGGATCCCACCCACCCGGCAGTACTTCAGGGAGGTGGCGGAATGAGGGGGGAAGAGCTGGCCCGCAGGGCCAAGGAGGTGTTGGGGAAGTATCAATATGTCCTGATCCTTCTCCTGGTGGGCGTCCTTCTCCTGGCTCTCCCCACCGGGGAAAAGAAGACTGCGGCTCCGGAGTCCTCTGCCCCCGCAAGCGGGACAGAGACCTCCTGCTGGTCCGGCCTGGAGGAACGCATGGAGTCGGCCCTTCAGCAGATCGAGGGAGCGGGGGAGGTCAGCGTGGTCCTGACGCTGAAGGCCGGCCCCCGGCAGGTGCTGGCCCAGGAGGGCAAGGTGGGGGAGAATTCCCACGAGACCACCACCGTCCTGGCGGGTGGAAGCTCCGGGGTCCGGGAGCCGGTGAAGATCCAGGAGCTGGGGCCCAGCTACCAGGGAGCCCTGGTGGTGGCCCAGGGGGCCGACGATCCCCAGGTGCGTCTGGCCCTCAGTCAAGCTGTTTCTGCCCTGACCGGGCTGGGAGCGGATAAAATAACGATTTGTAAGGGAAAGTGAGGAAAACAGTATGAAACTCTGGAAGCGCAACGCGGTGGTGGCCGCCATCGTCCTCTTTGTCTGTGTGGCGGTCTACTTAAACTGGTCCTACGGGAAAGAGAACAAGGAGGGGGAGCAGGACGCGGGCAAGCTCCTGGGCCAAGCCACCTTGGTGGGCAAGACCCAGAAGGACGATCCCCTCCTGGCCGGGGCCACCCCCACTCCCGGCGTCACCGCTGACCCCGGGACGGACGGGGACGCGGCTGCGTCTCCGGCCCCTCAGACCAGGTCCTCCACCGGCTACTTTGCCTCGGCCCGGCTCAACCGCCAGCAGGCCCGGGACAGCGCCCTGGCCATCCTCCGGGAGACCATGGCCAGCGAGAACGCCGAGGAGAGCGCCAAGTTAGAGGCGGGAGCCGCCATCGAGGCCCTGGCCTCCTCCACGGTCTCCGAGGCCCAGATCGAGAACCTGGTCATCGCCAAAGGCTACACCGACTGCGTGGCCTTTATCAGCGAGGGCGGTGTGTCCGTGGTGGTCTCGGCCACCGAGGGGGGCCTTCAGGACGCCGACGTGGCCAAGATCGCTGAGATCGTCACCGGGGAGACCGGCGTGCCCATGAGCCAGATCAACATCATCGAGGCCAAGGGGTAAAAACCTGAAAATTCGCTGTTGTAATTTCCTTTTTTTGTGGTAAAATGGAAGTAGCAAAGCAGGAACCCAAGGAAAGGAAGTGCGCGACTATGGCAGACGGTAAGGAATACATCTCCTGCCCCGACGAGCTGGGCAGCATTCACATCTCGGAGGACGTGCTGGCGGTGACGGCCGCCGCCGCGGCTCTGGAGGTGGAGGGCGTGGGCGGCCTGCCCGGCAACCTGGGCAGTGACATTGCCGAGCTTCTGGCCGGACGGAAGAACCTGAGCAAGGGAGTCCGGGTCAATGTGACTGACGAGCGGGCCACCGTGGACATCATGGTGATGGTCCGCTACGGCTCCTCGGTCCAGAAAGTGGCCCGGGACGTGCAGGACGCGGTGGCTACCGCCATCGGCAACACCAGCGGCCTCACGGTGGAGACCGTGAACGTCCATGTCACCGGCGTCACCTTCGACCAGCCCAAGAAGGCCCGCTGAGGCTGAAAAGCCAACCCCAAACCCGGAGCGTTTCCCGCTCCGGGTTTTTCATAATGACAGGGAGAGGAGACGCCCATGGAACCATTAATTTATGTTGTACAACAACTTCCTCCTGAGTTTGCAAAGAGGCCGGAAAACTTTACTCCCAAAGAGGCGAAAGCGTACTACGAATGGTATATGGATATTTTGCCTCAGCGGGTGGCCTATCTAACCCAAACCTGTGCCGCCGAAATGAATGTGCCCATAGAGAGTTTTGACGACTTTCCCAACTGCTGCAAGGTTTTGTGGGAATGGTTCCTCCGTCATGCAACCTTGCAAGAAACCTCTGAGGAAGAAAGGGCACAGATGCGAGCCCAATTTGGATATTTGGGTGAATGGTGGATCGCAAAAGAAAAAGTTTCAGATTTTTCAGAGCTTGTTCTGAGAGATATTGGAATGTTTTTAGGTGACTCATGGGTAAGACATTATCCATCCCTTCACTGGGAGCTGGTCAAAAAACCAAAAAATTACATCAATGTGAATAAGCCGCACGTGGTTGGATTTTCAAGTAAAGATATATTTGAACCGATCCACATGGCAAGCGTTCAGGCTTCAAAAATTTTAGATAATCGTCAATATTCAGAAAGTTTGTTTGACATGATAGTTCATTGGAAGGCATTAGTTTGAGATCGACAGATGGAGAAGGCAGGGGCGAAGAGAGGGATGGTTCTTCTGCCTCAGCCTTTCGCAAGCGAATAAATGAAAATGGCCTATCATACTATACCCACCTTTGAAACCGGAGCACCCCGCTCCGGTTTTTTTGCTTTCCCGCCCATTTGGGTCTTTCCTTTTTGCATAAGAGCGTGTATAATGTGAATAATGAAAAGAGTGGAAGAAGATCCAGATCTTCCGTGGGGAGGAAAATGCATGACAAGAAGCAACGCCAGAGAGCTGGCCGTCCATTTGATCTTTGAGCAGGGCTTTTCCCAGCAGTCTGCCGACGAGCTGTTGGAGCGGGCACTCAAACGCCCTGTTTTTGAAAGTTTGGGGGAGGAGGAGCCCCTCTACGCCCAGTTCCCCAACCAGGCCCAGCGGGCCTACATAGAGCAGTTGGTCCGGGGGGTGGAGGCTCACCGGGACGAGCTGGACGGCTACATCGGCCAGTACGCCATTGGCTGGAATTTCAAACGCCTGCCCCGGACGGTGGTGGCCATTCTCCGCACCTGTATGTATGAGATCCTCTATATGCAGGACGTGCCCAACGCCGCCGCCATCAACGACGCAGTGGAATTGACCAAGCACTACGAGGAGCCCGAGCTCTCCGCCTTTGTCAACGGCATTTTGGGCTCCTTTGTCCGCGCCCAGCCCCTGCCCCAGGCCGAGGCCGGGCCCCTGTCCGACGACCTCTTTGACCCCGAGCCCGCCCCGGAGGCGGAGACCCCGGCATCTGAGGGGACCGAGCCCCCCGAGGAAGCATGATCGCCCTGGGGCTGGACACCAGCAACTACACCACCTCGGCAGCCTTTTTCGACGGCGTGAACGGCTGTAACGCGGGCAGGCTGCTGGAGGTGAAGCCGGGGGAGAAGGGCCTTCGGCAGTCGGACGCCCTCTTCCAGCATGTGAAGGCCCTCCCGGGGCGTTTGGAGGAGCTTCGCGCCCAGGGCCTGGGGGAGATCTCGGCCGTTGCCGCCTCCACCCGGCCCCGTGCGGTGGCTGGTTCCTATATGCCCTGTTTCTTGGCGGGGGAAAGCCTGGGGGAGAGCCTGTCGGCCGTTCTGAACGTGCCCTTCTATGCCGTCTCCCACCAGCAGGGCCACCTGGCGGCCGCCGCCTGGTCGGCGGGGCGGATGGACCTTCTGGACGCCCCCTTCCTGGCCTGGCACCTGTCCGGCGGCACCACTGAGCTTCTCTATGTGGACCCTGAGGGAGTCAACGTGAATGCCAGGCGCATCGGCGGCACCACCGACATCTCGGCCGGCCAGCTTATGGACCGTACCGGGGTGCTTTTGGGCCTTGCTTTCCCGGCGGGGAAGGCCCTGGACGAGCTTTCCCAGAGCTGTGCCCACTGGCCCAAGCCCTTCCCCAGGAAGGTCACGGACCTGGAGTTCTCCCTCTCCGGGGTGGAGAACAAGGTGAAGGAGCTGACGGAGAAGGGGGAGGACCCCGCCGCCATCGCCGCCTTTGCCGTGGGTACCATGGTAAAAGCGGTCCGGGATACCACCCTGGCCGCCCGGGAGCTGTTCCCCGGCCTGCCGCTCCTCTGTTCCGGCGGGGTGGCCTCCAACTCACATCTGCGTCAAGAATTGACCGACGCCTGCGGAGCGGTGTTCGCTCCGCCCCAATACTCCACCGACAACGCCATGGGGGTGGCCATTCTGTGTCACCGCCTGTGGTCAAATGATAAGGAGGAATCCGTATGACGATTCTCATCAACTGGCTCATCGCCCTCGCAGTGGTTCTGCTCTTCTTTTTTGGGCTCTACATCGTCATCAAGACGGCGGTGAAGAGCGCCGTCCGTGAGGCGGCCCATGAGGTGGCCAGGGAGATGGCCCAGAAGCTCTGGGAAGAGGACTCCGCCCCCAAGGCCTGATCCCGCCGGGGAGGAGCAAGTATGAAATATCCAGTCTGCTCGGTGACCCAGGTCAACGAGCATATCCGTGACCTGCTGGAGGGGGACACCGCCCTCTCCGCCCTCTTTGTTCGGGGGGAGATCTCCAACTACAAGGCCTACCCCTCGGGCCATCATTATTTCTCCCTGAAGGACGAGGGGGGGAGCCTTCGCTGCGTCATGTTCCGGCGGGAGGCGTCCACCCTTCGCTTCCGCCCCCAGAACGGGATGAAGGTGCTGGCCTTTGGCCGGATCTCGGCCTACCCCAGGGACGGCCAGTACCAGCTCTATGTCTCGGTCATCCAGGCCGACGGCGTGGGGGACCTCCACGCCGCCTTTGAGGAGCTGAAGG
>JAGBDQ010000087.1 GCA_017937415.1 Oscillospiraceae bacterium | reverse complement strand
GTCCGGGGGACGCTGTCGGAGAACAGCCGTGGGCTTCTTTTCAGCCTGGCCCACTATGACTGGCTGGGGGGCTGGCAGGCGGTGGATGAGTTCACGGTGGACCGAAAGGGCCAGGAAGCCCTCTTTGGCGGGGCGGTCGCCATTGGGCCATCCCTTGACAACGGCAGCGTGCTCATCTTTGGCCACGCGGACCCGGAGATCTGCCGGGTGGAACTGGAAGGGGAGATCTTTGTTGGCAGAGAGTGGGTGCGTACCCCGGTCAAAACCGTCTGGGAGCGGCAGGGGGAGGAGACCTTCTTCCTGTTTTTCCCGGACTGGGAGAAGGCTGACACGGCAGGAATACTCCGGTGCGTAGGCTATGACACCCAGGGCCGTGAGGTGGCCCGCACGGAAATGTACGGATACACAGCGTCTATTAATCCGGACGGAACAAGATATGGAGGTTATATCCCATGAAAAAGAAAACCAGCCATACCGAGCTGCCCTGTCTGTCTCCTCCAAGACGGGAGGGCTGTATATGATCTTCTGTGACCGGGTGCTGGAGTGCCTTTCCCGGGCCACAAGGAAGGAGAAGGAGGCTGTCCGCGCCGAGCTGGAGGCCCACATGGAGGACCACCGGGACGCCCTGATCGAGCGGGGAATGGACCCTATGGCGGCGATGAACAAAGCCGAGGAAGCCATGGGAGACCCGGAGAAGGTGGGTAAGGCCCTCAACGCCCAATTCTCCACCTTCTGGCTCTGGGCCAAGCGGGGCATTCAGGTGACGATATGCCTTGTACTGATCGTCGTCGTAAAATTTTACCCCTATTCCGAGAAGGCTTGGACCGGGACCTGGGAAGTACTGGCCGGAGCCCGGGACAATGCCCAGGCCAGGAAGGGCGAGGACCTGTTCTTGCCGACGAGCGGGGTTGGTCATAACATGGCTACCCACGCCTGGAGCTGCTGGGAAACTATGCGGGTGGGGGATGAGATGGTTTGCCTTTACTGGGTAGAGCTTCATCCTGTGCCTGACGAATTGGAGATGCCCGGTTACTATTATGGAGACATATTTTTCTGTACCTACAATGTGAATCTTTTTGCTCCTGCCAACGGGGAACTGTTGGAGCGGTTGACCGTTGTTTCAGAAAATGGAATGGAGAGCTCAGAGTATCTGCTCGGATGGCGGTCTCCTACTCTTGGCGGCCGGGGGGTCCAGGAGCGGTTCACCGATGTGCTGGTTAAGGAAGGGGACACATATGTGGATGTGACCTATGACTATTTTGGGCTCACGGCTGCCATGCGCTGCCCTCTGCTTTGGACGGAGGTGGAGCCATGAGAGGACGAAAGCAACCTACACGGCGGAGAAGGGCTCTCCGCTGGCTGGCCCTACTGGTTCTGCTGGGGGCTTTTTTGACCCTCCATGGGCAGTATCACTTCCTTCTCATCCAGGGCATCCGGGAGGCCGAACGGCTGGGAGGCATCGGGCCCACCAGACTTGTGACAGAATTGCCGGGGGATGAGCACCGTCAGGTCCGGGCCAATAAAAAAGGAATGATGGTTGCCTCATTCCGTATCATGAGCGATGGGTTAAAGGCCGGATGGGGCGCTTGGCACTCTTCCTATCTGGACTGCTCCGGCTCCGAACCCTTTTACGCTGGCTTTTGTATTTACGATAATCACCTCAGCGCGATAGATGAGGACTATATGATGTGGGCCGATTGCTATGGCCGCATCAACGACCCAGCGGCAGCCGCTGTCCGGATAGATGTCTACAAGGACGGGGCCTTGCGGGAGAGCCACACCGTCTTGAAAAAAGACTGGATCCAGGTCAACGGTTATACCTATTTTGCTCTGGAGTTTGAATGGGAAGAATTGTGCCCGGGCGTTTTGCGAAGTCAACTGCTGGATGAGAAGGGAAATCTGCTGTACTGCCGGGAGTTTACTCTGACGGGGAGCGCCTTCAGGGATCTTTTGAGATTGAGCCCCCTTTACCAATAACACAAGGAGGAATTGACCATGAAAAAGAAAACCATCGACCATACCGAGCTGCTGCTCCTGACCCTGCTGGAGGGGGAGGATATGTACGGCTACCAGATCATCAGCGAGCTGGAAAAGCGCAGCGAGCATGTGTTTGAGATGAAGGAGGGCACCCTCTACCCAGTGCTTCACGGCCTTTGGAAGTCCGGGGCGGTGGAGTGCTACGAGGCCGAGGCCCCCTCCGGCCGGAAACGGAAGTACTACCACATCACCCGCAAGGGCCGGGACATTCTGAAACTGGAGAAGAAGGAGTGGCAGACCTACGCCCGGGGGGTGGAGGCCGTGCTGTCCTACGCCCCGGCGGTGGGGTGAAGGGCATGGAGGACTTCTTTGAGCGGGTGCTCTCCCAGATGAAGGGAGCCACCCGGCGGGAGAAGCAGGCCCTTCGCCGGGAGCTGGAGGACCATGTGGCCGACCGGGCCGGGGCGCTGATGGAGAAAGGCTGCCCGGAGGAGGAAGCCCGCGGCAGGGCTTTGGAGGCCATGGGGGATCCGGAGCGGATCGGGCGGGAGCTGGGAAAGGTCTACTCCCACTTCTGGCTGGTCGCGTCCCGGATCATGTCTGTGGTATTGGCGGTGGTGCTGGTGGTGAGCCTGACGGAGGTCCCGGTGGGGCGGATCCGGGAGAGCCTGATGGCCCGCAGGACGCCGGAGCAGGCGGGGCAGATCGGCACCGGCAAAAAATACATATGGGATGAGGAGCAGAAAAAGTTGGTCTGGGAGCATGAGGGCAAAGAAGCCATCGCCTGGGATCCGGGCCTGAAGGCGGAGATCGGGAACGACATTCTCTCAGTCTATCAGGTGGTCCTCTATCCCGCGTGCGGATGCGTTGAGGTGTACTGGTGCAACTATGACAAAAGCGTTCTGGGCCTGCCTGCCGAGGACCTTATGCCCTATATCACGGTGACAAACCAGGCCGGAGAAAAAAGCCGGGCCGGCGGCGGAGGCACGACACGGCAGGGAGGGCGTTCGGGAGCGGGTTATTACAATGCCAGGGACTTGACAGCGGCGCCGGGGGATCAGTATGTCTGTCTGACGTATGACCGGTACGGCCGACACCTTCGGCTGGAGATCCCTTTGAGATGGGAGGGGGAGCCATGAAAAAGAAGTATCACTCCCAATGGGAAAAGGTCCTTTGGAAGCTGGCCGCCTGCGCGCTGGCGATCCTGCTCCTGGCCGGGATCGGGGGGCTTCGGCTGACCCCCACGGCGGCTTTACGGACAGCCGAGGAGATCATGGGCTGCGGGGAGACACAGGTCCTCTGGCGGCAGAACGAATGGGTGGCGGGCCGGGTCCGGAGCTTCAGCGTCAACGAACAGGTGGTGCTGGTCACGGACGCGGTGCTGGGCAGCGGCGGATGGAATGCGGAAGGGACCGCTGTGCTGGACTGCTCAGGGGAAGAGCCCTTCTATATCGGTGTCAACCATCTTGATCGGTGGCAGTATTTGGATTGGTATTATTTCGGCAAGATCAATGTGCCGGGGGCCGTCCAACTGCGACTGGAGTTGGATGAGTACGCCAGCATAAACATTCCGCAGTCATCATGGCTGACGGGAAAGGACGGGACTTATTTCTACACCGCGATGCCTTTCGGGCGGCGGGAGCAGATCTGGGTCAAACTGTTCGACGCTTCGGGAGAACTGCTTTTTGAGACAGAGTT
>JAGBDQ010000086.1 GCA_017937415.1 Oscillospiraceae bacterium | reverse complement strand
TCATGGGGATCCGCACCCCCTGGGCCCTTAGCGACCCCGACGTATGGAACAAGACCAACCGCATGGGAGGTTGGGTGTTCTTCCTGGCGGGTGTTGTCACCCTTCTCCTCTCCCTTTTCGCCCCCGAGTGGGCCGCCACAGCGGCCATGCTGACCATTCTGCTCGTCGGCACCGTGTCCACCTACGTTATGAGCTGGAAATGGTACCAGGACAAGACCGAACAAAACAAGGAGGACTAAACCCATGCTTCACATCGACCACCTGACCAAGCACTACAAGGGCAGTACCAAGGGGGTCACCGACCTGACCCTCCATATCGCCCCCGGCGACCTTTACGCCTTCATCGGCCACAACGGGGCCGGCAAGACCACCACTTTGAAATGCGTGGCCGGGATCCAGGGCTGGGACTCGGGCTCCATCACCATCTGCGGCAAGGATCTTGCGGCCGACCCCATGGGCTGCAAACGGGAGATGGCCTACATCCCGGATAACCCCGACCTCTACGAGTATCTCACCGGCATCCAGTACCTGAACTTCATCTCCGACGTGTTCTCCATCCCGGCGGGGGAGCGGGAAGAGCTCATCCGCCGGTACGCCGACCCCTTCGAGCTCACCTCCTCCCTGGGGGACCTGATCTCCACCTACTCCCACGGCATGAAGCAGAAGCTGGCCGTTCTCTCGGCCCTCATCCACAAGCCCAGGCTCCTGCTGCTGGATGAGCCCTTCGTGGGTCTGGACCCGGCGGCCGCCCTTATGCTCAAGGACATCATGCGGGGCATCTGCGCCCAGGGCGGAGCCATCTTCTTCTCCACTCATGTGCCGGATGTGGCCGAAAAGCTCTGCAACAAGGTGGCCATCATCAAGGAGGGACAGCTTGTGGCCGCCGGGGACATGGAGACGCTGGTGAAGCCGGGGGCCTCGTTGGAGGAGCTCTTTATGGAGGTGGCGAACCGTGCTGAGACAGATTAAGCTCATGGCGTGTCTGGAGGCCCGGAACCTCTTCGGCCTCAACGTGCTTTTCCACAACCGGGATAAGAGCGCCCGGTGGAAGGCCCTTGCCATGGCCGCGCTCTATGTGCTCCTGGCCGCCCTCATCTGCCTCTACGTGGGCGGCCTTGCCTGGGGGCTGGTGACCCTGGGGCTGGGGGACATCGTCCCGGCCTACCTGCTGGTCATTTCCTCCCTCATCATCTTTTTCTTCGGGATCCTGAAAGCGGGAGGCTACCTCTTCTCCCAGAAGGGGCTGGACTCCCTCTTCTCCCTCCCTTTGAAGTCCGCCGCCATTGTCACCGGCCGGTTTTTCCGGCTCTATCTGGAGGACCTGACCATCTCCCTGGCCGTCTTTCTCCCCGGCCTGGGGGTGTACGCCTTCCTGGTCCGCCCGGGGGCCCTCTTTTACCCTCTGGCCCTGCTGACCGCCCTGGGTGCCCCCCTCATCCCCCTGGCCCTGGCCACCTTAGTGGGGGCGATCATCACCGCCCTCACCGCCCGGATGAAGCACAAAAGTCTGGCCGTCACCGCCCTGTCGGTGCTGGCCATGGTGGCCATTCTGGCCCTCACCTCCCGGATGACGGCCCTGGACGAGGCGGCTTTCACCCCCGAAATGCTCCGGGATTTCTCGGGCATGGTGCTGACTATCCTGGGCCGGGTCTATCCCCCCGCCCTCTGGATGGGTTCGGCCATCACCCAGGGTGCCCTCCTCCCCGCCCTTCTCTGGCTGGGAGTCTCCCTCGGGGTCTTTGTCCTGATGGTCATGCTGGTCTCCCCCCGGTTCCAGGCCGTCTGCCGCCGCCTGTCGGTAAACTCGGCCCGCCACGACTACCGGCTCACCGCCCAGAAGGGCTCCTCCCTCACCGCGTCCCTCTGTAAGAAGGAAGCCCGGCGGTACTTTGCCTCCCCCATCTATGTGACCAACACCATCGTGGGCCCCATCATGGGCCTGGGCCTGGCCGTGGCCCTCTTCTTCGTGGACTTAGGCACCCTCTTTCCCCCCGAGCTTCTCTCCTTTGACCTGCACGCCCTGCTCCCCTTCGTCCTGGCCTGGCCCTTCTGCATCATGCCCGCCACGGCGTGTTCGATCTCTTTGGAGGGGAAAAACCTCTGGATCTCCCAAAGCCTTCCCCTCTCCACCCGGGACTTTCTCATGGGCAAGCTTCTCTTCAACCTGCTGCTGGACCTGCCCTTCCTGCTGCTGACGGCGGTTCTGTCCATTCTGGCCCTCCGGGCCGGGCTGGAGGAAGCCCTCTGGCTCCTGCTCCTTCCCGCCCTCTTCACCCTTCTCACCTGCGTGCTGGGGCTTTTCGTGAACCTCCACCTCCCCCTGCTGAACTGGGAGAACGAGACCCGGGTGGTCAAGCAAAGCGCATCCTCCATGACCGCCTGCTTCGGTGGGATGTTCCTGCCCGTCCTGGGCGGCCTGGCGGTGGTGTTCCTGAAGGGCGCCTGGGTCCTTCCTGCCCTGTGCGCTCTGCTGCTCATTCTCTCCCTGCTTCTCTGGCGCGCCGCCTGCGCCTTCGACCTGAGGAGGCTGGCCTGAAACTCCTACAAATGATGTTCAACAGGACAGTCCCTCTGTCCCAGCCAAATTTTCAACATGGATATATCCCCTTCTCTCCCTTGTCTGCGCGTATTCCACCAATTCGCGGGCATTGCCGGGACGCCATGCGTAGGCGATCAGATAGCCGCTGTGGTCTACCATATAACGGTTGGCTCTGATGATTGCCAGAGGTTTCGGTACATCCTCCATTCCCGGAGGATAGAAAGAACTGTCAAAACCCTTGGGCGTTTTGATAGGCCGCTCTGCCGGATGATAGGGCCGGAGGTAGACCAGCCGCACATCCGGATAATTCTCCTTGACCTTCTGTACCGCCGCTGCCGCCAAGAAGTCAAAGCGGCCATACCGGCCAACGGCAAACTCCCGTACTCCATACTCGGTAATATGCCGTTCTGCCTGCCTGATCAGCTCTGGAAGCAGGCTATCCGGCGCATCCCGGTGACCAATAAAAAAGCAGGTATCAGTGTTGATAAAATCGCCCCCTAAAAGGAAGCTGGAGCATTTGTTTTGCCACAAATGCTCCAGCCTTGT
Organism: Oscillospiraceae bacterium; assembly: GCA_017937415.1. Classification (GTDB taxonomy): domain Bacteria; phylum Bacillota; class Clostridia; order Oscillospirales; family Oscillospiraceae; genus Vermiculatibacterium. The sequence goes on along the minus strand of JAGBDQ010000086.1, from coordinate 6,088 downwards.
TTTCTGGCTCAGCTATCGTTCGACTTTATTATGCTGGGGCAACGGAGACCCGGCCCCACAACGGAGCAACACAAAGCGCTCTCCAAGATTATCGTGTGTATAGCGGCCAGATAAACAATTTTGCCGTTTGCCAAAATCAGCAATCAGCCTCTATTATTATATTATTGCTTTCTAATTAAGTCAATAGCTTTCTATTTAATACGGATACTTCCTCCCGAAAAAAGTATAATAAGCAAAGAAGGAAACGCTTGGAAGAAGGGAGAAGTATATCCGTATGAGCAAGGATGTGTCATTCAAAAACCGTGACCGTTTTATCCAGTTGGGTATTGCCATTTCTACTCTGCGGAAAATGCGCGGATTATCCCAAGAAGGTCTGGCAGAACAGGCCGGGATCAGCCGTTCCCTTCTCAGTGCGATTGAGGCTCCAAACATCGCCAAAGCATTTTCTCTGGAAGTGTTCTATGATATTGCGGATGCGTTAGAGGTCGATCCGGCCGATCTCATTACGGCATCGGTGCTCCCCGACCGCATTTTCAACAAGCAAAAGTAAAAAGGGGAGCGTCGCAAGATAGCAAACGGAAAATCAACCGCCCCGGCAGTCAGCCTATCAAGCCGACTGCCGGGGCGGTTTGTTTGCCTCTGTCAACCTTTGGTTGTGTTTTCCCAAAATCACCTCCATTGTTTTCAACCGTCGGTTTTGCTATAATACAACCATCACGGGAAAGGGGGCATTTCCATGTCTCAGCAGTTGAATCAAACCATCGCTGCCCTTCGAAAGGAAAAGGGCCTCACCCAGGAGCAGCTTGGGCAGCTCGTCGGAGTCTCCGCCCAGGCGGTGAGCAAGTGGGAGAAGGGGGGTACCCCCGATGTAGAGCTTCTCCCTGTCATTGCCGACACCCTGGGGGTGACCATGGACACCCTCTTCGGCCGCTCCTCCGACAAAGCGGAAAACATTTCCCAGCCTCTGACCCGCTGGCTGGTCAGTATCCCGGCCGGGGAGCGGCTTGACCGGATGTTTGAGCTTCTTGCGGCCTCCTACTCCCATCTGGTGGATATGGATCCCGCCATCACAGACATCATCCAACCCATGGGTGCTCTTCTCCCCTCCTGCTACACCGGCGACCGCATCTGGCTGCGCTCCGGGCTCTCCACGGAGGAAGGCTTTGCCTTGGGCGTTTTTGCCCGGGACTTCCCCCTCTATCTGCTCCTGCCCGAGCCCCCCGCGGGCTACGCCTCCCAGTTTGCCCCCGCCGGGGACTACCGCGCCCTCTTCTCGGTCCTGAGCCGGGAGGGAGCCCTGGAGATCCTCTATTACCTGTACAGCCGGGAGGACGCCTATTACACGGTCTCCGCCCTGGCCCACCGGGTGGGGCTGACCCCGGAGCAGGCCCAGTCCATTCTGGCCGACATGAATCGCTGCAGCCTGGTCAGCAAAACCACCATCGAGACCCAGGCAGGCTCGGAACCGGTCTATGCCATGGCGGACAACAGCGGTCTGGTCCCCTTCCTCTATATGGCCCGGTGGTTCATGGAGAATGCCAAAGGCTGGTATATGCAGTGGAATGTACGGGAAAAGCCCACCCTGCGTCCGGACCAGCCCGCCAATTCCCAAGATTAAATAATTTTAATATCATGATTAAAAATATTAAGTTATCTATTGACATTATGAATTTATAGGTTTATATTATCCTCAACGGAAAAACCTGCCACAGCCAACCATTTATTTCTCATGTAAAATACCGGCATGAGGCTTGGTTTTTGCACCCTTTTTACCCAAAAAATCCCACAGAATCGAGGCAACTTTCATGAAACTTCGTGCAGCCAAAGCCGCCGCCCGATCCAAGCCCGTCCCTGACATCAAACCCTACCTCCGCGCCTTTTATGAGGGCAACCGCCTCCGCTGGACCGCCGCCATGGCCTTCAATATCCTCTCCACCGTGAATATGCTCTTCTGTTCCTGGGTCCTGGGGGCAGTCATAGACGCGGCCGCGGCCCTGGACCGTGCCCGGCTTTTCCGCCTGCTCTGGATCTGCGGTTGCTTTTTACCTTTTGCCATCGTGATCGGCCTGGGGGAGACCCGCTGCAAGACCCTGTTTTTCCGCCGGGCCATGGAGCAATACAAATCTCTGGCCTTCCGCCGTCTGTCGGAAAAAAGTATCAGCGCCTTCTCCCAGGAGAATACCGGCCGCTACCTCTCAACGCTCACCAACGACGCCGTCACCATCCAGACCGACTATCTGAACAACAGCTTCACTGTTGTTTACAGCGCCCTCCAATTCTGCCTGGCGCTCCTGATGATGCTTGGGTACAGCCCTCTCCTCACCCTCTCCGTGGTCCTGTTCTCAGTCCTGCCCATGGCAGTCTCCCTGCTGCTGGGCCAGGGCCTCACCCCCAGGGAAAAGGCAGTAAGCGACCAGAACGAGAGATTTGTCTCCCTGGTGAAAGACCTGCTGGGCGGTTTTTCCGTGATTAAAAGCTTCAAGGCCGAGGAGGAAGCCCGGTCCCTCTTTGACGAAAGCAATTCCCTTATCGAGGAAAAACGGATGGAGCGCCAATGGTGGCGGGGAATTTTGAATATAGCGGGCGGCACCGCCGGGTTCTTCATGCAGTTCGGAGTTTTCTTTGTGGGAGCTTTTCTGGCTCTCCGGGGGAGCATCACCTCGGGCACGGTCCTCATCTTTGTCAATCTATGCAACTGCATCCTGAGTCCCATCAGCGACATTCCCCAGTACCTGTCCCAACGCAAGGCCGCCCGGGCCCTCGTCGAAAAGCTGGCCGGAGCGGTGGAGGAGAACACCTCCCGCTCCGGAGAGCCCATGGAGCCCGTTTTGCAGGACGCCATCTCCCTCCAGAACGTCACCTTCGGCTACGAGCCGGAGAAGCCGGTGCTGAAGGACCTGTCCCTCACCCTGAACGCCGGGAAGAAGTACGCCCTGGTGGGCTCCTCGGGATCGGGCAAGTCCACCCTTCTGAACCTCCTCATGGGGGGCTACGACGGCTATCAGGGCTCCATCTCCCTGGACGGCAAAGAGCTCCGGGACATTGACCCGGACAGTCTCTACGACCTCATGAGCCTCATGGGCCAGAACGTGTTCCTCTTTGACGACACCATCCGCCGGAACATCACCATGTTCCGGGACTTCCCCGACCAGCAGGTCTCCTCGGCCGCCCGGCGGGCCGGGCTGGCCCCTCTGCTGGAGGAGAAGGGGGAAAACTACATCTGCGGGGAGAACGGAGGCAACCTGTCGGGGGGCGAGCGGCAGCGGGTCTCCATCGCCCGGTGCCTCCTCCGGGGCACCCCGGTGCTCCTGCTGGACGAGGCCACGGCAGCCCTGGACAACCAGACCGCCTTTGAGGTGGTGGACTCCCTCCTGAAGTTAGAGGGGCTCACCCGCTTGGTGGTGACCCACCGGCTGGAGAAGGGCCTTCTGGAACAGTACGACGGCATCTTCGTCCTGCGGAACGGCCAGCTCTGCGAGACCGGCACCTTTGAGGACCTGATGTCGCAAAAGGGCTATTTCTACTCTCTTTACAATGTGACCGGAGAAAATTGATCGTCTGTCACCAAATTGGAACTATTTGTAATAGGATTGTGGTGGAATTTTTCTGTTTTTCCTCTATAATGGAATCATAAAGAGGAAAGAAGGTGCCACCATGAAAAAGCTTCTCCCCGCCCTTTTGGCTGTTCTGCTTCTCTCGGCCTGCACTCCCTCTTTGGCAGAGACCACCCCCACCCCGGGACCTACGCCCACAGTGGAGGTCACACCCGCCCCGGAGGAGACAGCCACCGCCCTGCCCTGGTCCTCATCCTGGTCCGATCTGCGCTGGCTGGTCACCCAGGACGGCATGCTGTTCTATCCCTTTGTCTATACGGAGGAGGAAGGCTGGGCCTGGGCCCGGGAACTGATCGGGGATTGCAGTGCCCTTGTCCCCGGGTATCTCTATCTGCAGGACCTCAGGACAAAAGAGATCGCCCAGATCCTTGCGGAGCCGGTGGATATGTTTTGCTCCGACAATGTGATTTTGTATTGCCTGGTCGAGGGCTCCTCCCTCCTTCGCACAGACTATTTTGGGGAGGACCAAACCACACTTTATACCACCCAATATGGAAACCTCGCCAGCCTGGAATTTTGGGATGGTGTTCTGCTCTTTTCTGACGGTGACCATGTGATTCGCCTGGACGCGGAGACCGAACAGTGGGAAGATCTGGGCATCTATGAGGGCATCACCGCAATTTATTTCGCGGAGGACGGAACTTTTACCTGGGCAGACGCTGAGGGTGTGGAATACGCCCGTGACGAAAACGGTCACGACGAGATTGTTCCTCCCTGGGGCTGTTATAATGAACCGGAAATCGTTGAGGATGAATCATAACGATAGAAAAAGGGCTGACCCACCGGGTCAGCCCTTTTCTCAGTCTTATCTTACTTCCCAAACAGGCCCTTGAGGCCCTCCACGGCGCCCTTCAGGTCGTCCGCGGTGAGCTTAGCCTTGACGCCGTCCACGATCTTCCCGATGGCCTCGTCGGGGAGGTCCACCCCCAGCACCTTCTCCACCGCCTTGATGGGGTCGGTCTGGAACAGCTTCTTCAGAGACTCGTCCTTGGTGATCTTCTCTACCGCCTGGGTAATCATTTCCTTGATGTCCATATGTTCTCTCTCCTCTCTTAAAATTCCGCGTTGCCCACCGTTCTGGGGTGGAGCTCCACGTCCCGGATGTTGCTCACGCCGGTGAGGTACATGACCATCCGCTCGAAGCCCAGGCCGAAGCCGGCGTGGCGGCAGGAGCCGTACCGGCGCAGGTCGCAGTACCACCAGTAGTCCTCGGGCTTCATGCCCAGCTCCTTGATCCGGGCCTCCAGCAGCTCAATGCGCTCCTCGCGCTGGGACCCGCCGATGATCTCCCCGATGCCGGGGACCAGGCAGTCGGCGGCGGCCACGGTCTTGCCGTCGTCGTTTGCCCGCATATAGAAGGCTTTGATTTCCTTGGGGTAGTCGGTGACGAACACCGGCTTCTTAAAGTGCTGCTCGGTGAGGTAGCGCTCGTGCTCGGTCTGGAGATCGCAGCCCCACTCCACCTTATACTCGAACTTGTCGTTGACCTTGGAGAGGATCTCCACCGCGTCGGTGTAGCTCACCCGAGCGAAGTCGGAGGAGGCCACATGCTCCAATCTCTCCTTCAGGCCCTTGTCCACAAAGGCGTTGAAGAACTCCATCTCGTCGGGGCAGCGCTCCATGACGAAGTGGATGATATACTTTATCATGGCCTCGGCGGTGTCCATATAGTCGTTCAGATCGGCAAAGGCCATCTCAGGCTCGATCATCCAGAACTCAGCGGCATGGCGGGTGGTGTTGGACTTTTCCGCCCGGAAGGTGGGGCCGAAGGTGTACACGTCCCCGAAGGCCATGGCGAAGTTCTCGGCGTTGAGCTGGCCGGACACGGTCAGGTTGGCCTTCTTGCCGAAAAAGTCCTGGGACCAGTCCACGCTGCCGTCCGGCAGGCGGGGCGGGTCGTTCACGTCCAGGGTGGTCACCTGGAACATCTCCCCGGCCCCCTCGGCGTCCGAGCCGGTGATGATGGGGGTGTGGATATAGACAAAGCCCCGATCCTGGAAGAACCGGTGGATGGCGTAGGCCGCCACGCTCCGCACCCGGAAGGTGGCCGAGAACAGGTTGGTCCGGGGCCGCAGATGCTGGATGGTGCGGAGAAACTCCACGCTGTGGCGCTTCTTCTGCAGGGGATAGTCGGGGGTGGAGGTCCCCTCCACCGTGATGGTGTCGGCCTTGATCTCCAGGGGCTGCTTGGCCTCGGGGGTCAGGACCACGGTGCCGGTGACGATCAAAGCGGCGCCCACGTTCTGAGACGCGATCTCCTTATAGTTTTCAAGGGAATTGGCGTCCATCACCACCTGAAGGTTTTTGAAACAGGAACCGTCGTTGAGCTCCACGAAGCCGAAGGTCTTCATGTCCCGGATGGTCTTGGCCCAACCCATCACCGTGACGGTCTGATTCCCAAAGGACTCCTGATCTGCGAAAATTCGGGCAATGTGTGTGCGTTCCATGTGGGTCCGCTCCTTTCTTATATTTCC
>JAGBDQ010000085.1 GCA_017937415.1 Oscillospiraceae bacterium | reverse complement strand
GGTCAGGAAGCCCTCTTTGGCGGGGCGGTCGTCATCAGACCATCCCTTGATAACGGCAGCGTGCTCATCTTTGGCCACGCGGACCCGGAGATCTGCCGGGTGGAGCTGGAGGGGGAAACTTTTGCCGGCAGGGAGTGGAAACGTACCCAGGTCCAGACTGTCTGGGAGCGGCAGGGGGAGGAGACCTTCTTCCTGTTTTCCCCGGACTGGGAGGGGGCCCATATAGTAGGGATACTCCGGTGCGTAGGCTATGACGCCCAGGGCCGCGAGGTGGCCCGCACGGAAATGCGCGAGGGCACAGCGGCCATCAATCCGGACGGAACAAGATATGGAGGTTATATCCCATGAAAAAGAAAACCATCGACCATACCGAGCTGCTGCTTTTGACCCTGTTGGAAGGGGAGGATATGTACGGCTACCAGATCATCAGCGAGCTGGAAAAGCGCAGCGAGCATGTCTTCGAGATGAAGGAGGGCACCCTTTATCCGGTGCTCCACAGCCTTTGGAAGTCTGGGGCGGTGGAGTGCTACGAGGCCGAGGCTCCCTCCGGGCGGAAACGGAAGTATTACCACATCACCCGCAAGGGCCGGGATATTCTGAGACTGGAAAGGGAGAAGTGGAAGACCTATGCCCGGGGGGTGGAGGCCGTGCTGTCCTATGCCCCGGCGGTGGGGTGAGGAGCGGTGTGGGAATTTTGGCACTCAGGCATGAAAAAAGTGCTTGCATTTCCTCAAAACCTATGCTATGATAATACCTACGTTTAACAGGCGTGGAGGTTTGCTGCGCCGCATCAGCCAGAAACGAGGAAGAGGTGAACAGCATGAAACAGGGTATTCATCCCGATTATAAGCATACCACTATCACCTGCGCCTGCGGGAACGTGATCGAGACTGGCTCCACCAAGGAGAACATCCGCGTGGAAGTCTGCTCCAAGTGTCACCCCTTCTTTACCGGCAAGCAGAAGATGGTGGACACCGGTGGACGTGTCAGCCGCTTCAACAAGAAGTTCGGTCTGGACAAGTAAAAACCACGACCATCCCCCGGAGAAAACTCCTCCGGGGGATTTTTTCTTGAAATCATTCCATCTTTGAGGAAAACTGCATATAATGGAGCAAAGGGCTTGTCCTTTTGGGACAGCGGGACAGAAAGGCGGAAGGCCATGAAAGAACTGGAACTGAATCTGAATACAAAAGAGGGGACCACCCCCACCATCCTGGCCGGGCTTAATTCCCCGGTGCTCACCGGGGAGCAGAACGCCACCGAAGCCTCCTTGGAGGAGCTGGAGGCGTTGCTGGAGACCGCCGGGGGAAGGTGCGTGGGCACTGTCCTCCAGAACAAGGCCACCCCCGACCCCAAGCTGTTTTTGGGGGAGGGCAAGGTCCAGGAGCTGAAGGAGCTCTCCCACGCCATGAAGGCCGAGCTGGTGGTCTTTGACAACGACCTCTCTCCCTCCCAGCAGCGGGCTCTCACCGAGGAACTGGATCTGCCCGTGTTGGACCGTTCCGCCCTCATTTTGGACATCTTTGCCCAGCGGGCCCGGACCAAGGAGGGCCGCCTTCAGGTGGAGCTGGCCCAGTACAAGTACCTCCTGCCCCGGCTCACCGGTATGTGGAAGCATCTGGAGCGGCAGGAGGGCGCCATCGGCACCCGTGGCCCCGGCGAGACCCAGCTGGAGACCGACCGGCGGATCATCCGCAAGAAGATCACCAAGCTGGAGGAGGAACTGAAGGAGGTCCGGCGGATCCGGGCCACCCAGCGGGTGAAGCGGGAGAAGAACGAAGTTCCGGTGGTGGCCATTGTGGGTTACACCAACGCGGGAAAGTCCACCCTCCTCAATACCCTCACCGGGGCGGGCATCCCAGCCAACAACCGGTTGTTCGACACCCTGGACACCACCACCCGGACCTTAGAGCTCTCCGACACCTGCACGGTGCTCATTTCGGACACGGTGGGCTTTATCTCCAAGCTGCCCCACCATCTGGTGGAGGCCTTCAAGGCCACTTTAGAGGAGCTGGAGTTTGCCGACCTGCTGCTCCACGTCATCGACGCCTCCGACCCCCTTTGGCGGGAGCAGGCAGAGGTGGTGGAGCGGCTCATCGCCGAGCTCCACGCCGGGGACACCCCCCGGCTGGACCTTTATAACAAGGCGGACCTGGTCACCGAGGAGATCCTGCCCCACGGGGAGGACGTGGTGACTCTGTCGGCCAAGACCGGCCAGGGCCTCGACACCCTGCTGGACAAGCTCCGCACCCGTCTGGACAAGGGCACCGTCCGGGTGACCCTCAGCATCCCCTACGACAAGGGAGGCTTGGTGGATATGCTTTACCGGGAGGCCAAGGTGGAGAAGGTGGAGTACGGCGACACCATCGAGGTGGTGGCCCTCTGTCCCCCCAAGCCTCTGGGCCAGGTGAAGGAGTTCGTGGTAGACGGGTGGAAGGAGCAGAAAGAGTTCTGGGAGGAGTG
>JAGBDQ010000084.1 GCA_017937415.1 Oscillospiraceae bacterium | reverse complement strand
GGCACCATTCTTCTGAACGATACCGACTCCCCCCTCACCTTCCGGGTGCGGGTGCGGCTCAGTGACGGCATGGTGACCTCCTTCAGCCGGGGGGACGTGTCCCAGTACGTGGGGGAGCTTCCTGCCCCGGACACCGTGACCACCCCGGAGAAGGCCGGGGAGCTGCTGGCCGGGCCCTTTGAGCTGTATGTGGAGTACGTCTGGGACAGCGAGAGGGAAATGGCGGTGCTCCGCTACCTGCCCAAGGCCCGGGACGACTACTATGTGGACGCGGCCACCGGGGAGCTGGTGAACCTCACCGAGCTGCGCTCCCTGCTGAACCGGGGTATTAAGGGGAATGACATGCTCTTTGCCCCCGAGGCCGGGCGGAACGAGGCCGTGATGGACTCCGCCGCCGACGACCTCAAGCTCTCCGAGGCCGAGCTGGCGGGGGTGGCCAAGCTGGAGGGTGTCATGACTCAGGAGGAGCTGGGCGCTCTGGTGAAGGGGTACAAGGCCCTGGGGCTGGACGCCTTTGAGCTGGTGGGCGCCAGCTTCTCGGTGTACACCCCCGAGATCCCGGTAATTGCCGAAAATGGAGAACCCACCGGGGAGACCCAGGAGGGGGAGAGCCAGGTCACCGCCCGGCTCACCTTCGCCCGGAATACCGAAGAGGGCATTGCCCGGCGGCATGTCACCTTAGACGCCAAGACCGGGGAGCTCTTCTCCATGTGGGGCTACAACCCCTTCGTGGACGCCGAGCCCACCCTCACCCAGGAGAAGGCCCGGGAGGCCGGCCTGGGCTTCCTCAAGGAGCTGTGGCCCCAGGAGCTGGCCAAGACCGAGGTCTACACCTCTTTTGACGCCTCCAGCCGTTCGGGCAGCTTTACCTTCAGCCTGGCGCAGAAGGAGAATGGCTACTTCTACCCCAACAACAGCCTGACGGTGAGCGTGGACGCCGGGACCGGGGCGGTGATGGCCTTCTCCAAGAGCTTTGACCACACCGTGACCTTTGAGAGCCCTGAGGGGATGATCGGCATGGAAGAAGCCCTGGAGATCTGGGCGGACAGCTTCCCGGTGGAGTTTGGCTACCAGGAGGTGCCTGTGGCGCTGGACCTGCTGGGCGACGAGGTGATGCCCCTGCGGAACGACGGCTACACCTACTATAACGCCCTGAAGCCCGGCTATGTGTACGGAGAGCGGGACGGCTGGTACTCCGGGGTCAACGCCATGGACGGCACCCTGGCCGGGACAGCCTATGAGAAAGAGGAGCCCATGGCCTACGACGACATTGACGGCCACTGGGCCCAGGACCTTCTGAACCAGCTTGCCCTCTACCAGGTGGGCTGGCAGGGAGGCAAGGCCATGCCCGACGAGGCCCTGACCCAGCTTGCTTACTTGGAGCTGCTGGCCTCCTCCGAGGGGTACCACTACACCGCCGAGGACGCGGACAGCCTCTATCAGTACGCCATCCGCCGGGGCTTCCTCACCGAGGAGGAGCGGGACGAGAACAAGACCGTCACCCGGGGCGAGATGGTGAGGATCCTGCTGGACTGCCTGGGGTACAAGGAGTTCGCAAACTTCCAGGGCATTTTCCGCTGCGACTTCACCGACGCCGGGGAGATCCCCGAGGAACTGATGGGCTACGCCGCCATCAGCCAGGCCCTGGGCCTGGTGGACGGCGGGGACAACGGGGCCTTTGGGGCCGACACCCCGGCCACCCGGGTCCAGGCCGCCGCCCTGCTGTGGAAATATATGAGCAAGTAAGACAAGGAGCCGAACCGCCCCCGGACAACGTCGCGTTGCCCGGGGGCGGTTTTCTACACCCTATTTTCCTCAAAGTATCTGGCCGCTGCCATAGAAATGGGTTATGCTGTGACCATCCAAACAGAAAGGTGGGAAATTCCCATGAAAAAACTGGTATCCCTGTTCCTGGCGTCGCTCCTTTCCCTGTCCCTGCTGACCTCGGCCTTTGCGGCTCCCGCGGAGCCGCCCGAAGAGCCCGACCCCACGCCCATCGTGACCATCCAGCCCATTGATCCGGAGGAGCCGGAAGATCCCCCGGTGGTCCGCCCCTGCGATACGCCCGATCCCGAGCCTGTGGAGTACGATGACTAAATCAGGAAAACGTCAGGCCTAACTGCTCCAGGACATCCTTTTTCAAAAGTTCAAGATTGTGCTGGTCTTCGAATGCTTTATACACATAGAAGGTCTGAAGATATAGCTCCTTGCTTTTCTGGTCATCCCTCAGATAGTGCCAACATTCGGCCAGAATGTGCAAAAGTCCGGGAAGAAATTGGTAGTAGCCGTATTGGACAGCGGCTTTTCTTCCAAGCTCTGCCACCCTGACCGCCTCATCATATTGACCGTCCATATCCAGCTCCCGGGCATAATTATAGGCCACCAGGGTCAGTTGGTTGGCATACCGGGAAAGCTGTTGGTTGTTCTTCTGAATGTAATCAAGAAGCCGCTGATAGACGGCAATGGCGGTTTTCCGGTCCCCCTCCAGAGCGTAGGTAATGGCGATCCCGTTGATGAGCCCGGTCTCTTCCTGGGTGTAGCGGAAGTTGTCGATCCGGGAAATGTCGAAGTCGGAGGCCGTCAATCTCAAGGCCTCCATCAAAAGGCGTCTCTGCTCCGCCGGGGGATAGGGCCCCGCTGGGGTGCCCAAAGTGACACGGTCACTGAGGATGCGCTGGCGGGTGAGAAGGTCGTCCTTTTCGGCCATCTCCTCCATCTTTTCCAGAGCGGACAGTGCCTCCTCCCGCAGGGCGGAGCGTTCTTCCCCCGTGGCTTTTCTGAAGGCCACCACCAGGGCCCGGGCTTTCTTCCGCAGAGGGCGGATCCGGTTTTCGTATTCGTCCATGGGGACGGTGTAGTAGGTGTCCGATTCCCCCAGCCGCTCCAGCAGCATATGGAGGGTCGAGTTTCGGGGGAGCCTGTCTCCCGATTCGATTTTTGACAGGTTGGGAGTGTTGCAAATGTCGTGGCACAGCTCCTCCTGGGTCAGGCCCATGGCCTCCCGGCGTTCCCTGATAAACCGTCCGATGGGGATCCGATCCATATCCTTTGCTCCTTTGTCAAAAATTGCTATCGAAAATTATTATAGAGCGAAGAGAAGGTTTTGTCCAGACCCGATTTTCAGAAAGGAAACGGTGAGTCCCATGC
>JAGBDQ010000083.1 GCA_017937415.1 Oscillospiraceae bacterium | reverse complement strand
CTCGTACCACTCGTTCCGTTTCCCTCCGATTCGGGCAAAATCGCGGTGGCCTTGCCGCCTTACCAATTTTGCCCTCACTCCGGTCCAACGTCACTCGCACTCGGCTTTTCCGCTCTTCTTATTTGACAAACATTTTCTTCAAGGCGTCGATCATGGCGTTGGAGTCCAGGGTGGCGCCGGAGATGGCGTCCACCTCCACGGTCTGACTGGTTATGACCTCGTTGAAGAAGGCCTGGAGCTGCTCGTCGGTCATGAACATGTTGTCCCGGCCGTTGACGATCTCCATGTGGGTGATCTTGCCTCCGGCAACGTCCACCTTCAGGGTGAACTCGCCGTGGTTGCCCTTGATGAGCTGCTCATAGCTGCCGTCGGGCTTGCCGGCGATGTCGTACTCCTCCACCTTCATGATGAGGGGGGAGGCCACGGTGGAACGGCCGCCGAAAGCGGTGTCGGCGGCGGACCGGCCGGTGGCGATGGCCTCAGCCAGGAACATACCGTTCTGATAGAGGTTGGACACGAAGGAGCCCAGCTCGCCCGCCTCGTAGAGGTTGGGGATGACCGAGCCGTCCCAGCGCAGGACCTGGGACTTGGTGTTCCGCTCGGCGCCGCCGGTGGTGCCCACCAGAGTGGGAGTGATACCCACAGCATAATAGGGCGCGGTGTCGATGGGGCTCATCAGCTCAGCGCTCCGGCCATACAGAGTGTCATTGCCGGCCTTGGCCATGGCGTTATACTCATCGATGGTGGCCTTCAGGGCGACGGGGTCGCGGCCCAGCTTCTGAGCCAGCTCCTCGATGGTGTCGGCCTTGATGATCCAGCCCTTTTCGATCTCGGCGCTGTTATCGTCGGACCAGACGTAACCCTCGGTGGTGATGGGCCAAGACAGCCACTTGGTGATGATGGGACCGGCAGCCCGTGTCTTCTCATCAAAGATCAGGTCCACAGGCAGTACCCGCTCGTGGATCAGGTCCACATAGTGGCCGTGCTCCTTGTACTTCATGTGCTGACGGTGATAGGCGCCGGTCTCGTCATAGAACCGGGTATTGTCAGCGGCCACCTCGATCCAGGAGGAGCCCTTCATAGAGAAGCCACGCATGAAGGTAGCCTCATAATCGGGAACTTTGATGCCCAGCCAGAAGCCGCCCGACTGGGTCTGGTTCTTCATGTGCCAGATCTTGGCGCCGGCCGCCATCAGGACCTGGATGGCATCACCGGTGTCGCCGGGGGTGCCGCCGGTATAAACTTTATCCATGCCGTGGAAGTCCCGCTGCATCTCCAGGTTGTTCTCATAGCCGCCGCAGGCCAGGACTACGCCCTTAGCCGAGCCGATGGTGAACTCCTTACCGCTCTTGTCGGTGGCCACCACGCCCAGGACCTTGCCGTCGGCGTCCTGGATCAGAGACTTGAAGGAGGTCTCAAAACACAGCTCGATATTGTTCCGGGCCCGGACAGCCAGGTCAAAGCCGTGCCACACGCCGCCGTTCTCGAAGGTAGCGCCCTTCTTGCGGACGTGGGAGGAGCAGCCGGAGAAGCTGGCGCCGTCCAGGTCGGGGAACTCGGTGACCAGGGAGCCCCAGTTGATGGGGCCGCCGCCTACGTAACCGAACTCGTAGTCCACCTTCTCCACGGTGCCCTGGATCCACTCGCCCTGCTCGGCGAATTCCTTGACCAGATAGTCCAGGTACTCATCCTTGATGGGGTTGGGCTGAGAGCAGGCGTACAGATAGCGGCGGAATGTGTCCAGATCATCGGGGTTGGGCAGGATCACGGTCTGGCCCGAGGCGATGGAGTTGCCGCCGGCCAAATGCTCAGGCATCTTCTCCAGAATACAGACCTTGGCGTTGGGGTCGATGTCGTTGGCCTCCAGGGCGGCGGCCTCACCAGCCAGGCCATAGCCTACGATGAGGAAGTCCACTTCCTTGTCATAGCTGGCAGGAGGCGGCGTGACAGGCACATCGTTGTTGGCGGAGGGAGTGGGGGTGGGATCCGGCTTGGAGGTGCAGGCAGCCAGCAGCCCGGCCATGGCCAGACTGGCGCCGCCCGCGGCAGAGCCCTTCAGGAAATCGCGGCGGGAAAGCTTCTTTTCCATATGTATTCTCTCCTTTTTCATTTCTTTATGGGGATAAAACATATCCTCACGTCTACATTTTAACAAAAATACGATTTGACAACAATTTGACTATTTGCTATAATGATAAAAAAATTCTATTATTCCCTTGTTGAAATAGATACCTTTTCCCTTGGTCCCTTGCGCCCCAAGGAATTTACTTTTTCAGGAGGAGGTTTTCCCCGTGAACACCACCCAAATTTCCTGTTTCCTGGAGGTAGCCCGGCAGCTCAGCTTTGTCCGGGCCGCCGAGATCCTTTACAGTACCCAACCCGTAGTGAGCTACCAGATCAAGTCTCTGGAGGACGAGTTAGGCGTCAAGCTCTTTACCCGGAACAACCGTACCGTTACCCTTACCGAGGCGGGCGCGTACCTCAGCACCCGTCTTGGACCTCTCAGCCGCCAGATGGAGGAGGCGGTTTCAGTGGCTCAGGCCATTCAGGCCAGAGAGCGCACCATACTGATGATCCTGATCCGTCGGCTCACCGACTACTCCAACCTGTCGGCCGCCATCAAACGCTTTATGGATGAGCATCCCAAGGCTCAGGTGGACATCTATCCCCAGTCGGAAAGCAATACCTGCAAGCTCCTCTTCTCAGGGGAGGTCCAGCTTGCTTTTTGCTATCAGTTTGAGATCCCTCCCCACTCCAAGCTCCAATTTCTCCCCCTCGCCAAGGTGGACTATTATGTTTTTGCCAGCAAGGATCACCCTCTTGCCGCCTATAAGGAGCTTACCCTGGCGGACCTCCACTGTCAAAAGCTCCTTTTGGCCGACTCCGAGCTTCAAAAAAACGCCGACCTCATCAGCCAAAAGGAGTTGACCCAACACGATATTCAGATCGCCTCCATCAGCAGCAGCTTTGACGGAATGCTGCTGATGGTGGAGTCTGGGATGGGCTTCACCATCCTCCCCTGCGGCGGGAAAAAGCGGTTCGCCCACCTGGTCAAGATCCCCCTGCGGAACTTCCCCTGCGCCACCGTGGGCCTGGCCTGGAACCCCGCCACCGCCGGGGAGCCGGTTCTCTCCTTCATTGCCCAGGCAAAGGAGTGCTTCAAAAAATAATTCCCCTCTCTTTGGAAATTTTATATTTTGTTGTACTTTTTCGTGCAATCCTCAAAAAAGTATGCTATACTGTATGGTACTATCTCTCCGCGAAGAAAAAAAGGAGGCTCTTTTTGTGGAAGTTCCGTTACCCCTGCTGATCGTTCTCTGCCTGTTGGTGATCGCCCTGGCGGGCGTCATCGTCTACCTGGTCCTGCAGATCCGCACCTTGAACAAGCGGGTCTCTGAGGCCGACATCCGCCAGATGGTGGACATGGGCGAGGAGAAGGGCGAGATCGAAACAGAGGAAAAACAGCTCATTGAAAACGTCTTTGAATTCAACAACTCCACCGCCGCCGATGTGATGGTCCACCGTACCGATGTGCAGATGCTCTGGGTGGACGATTCGGACAAGGAGATCATGGAGACCATCCTCTCCTCCGGACTCACCCGGTTCCCGGTCTATGAGGAGGACACCGACGATATCATCGGCATCCTGAATGTGCGGGATTACCTGCTCAACGCCCGGAAACCCAAGCCCAAATCCCTGCGGCAGCTGCTGCGGAAGGCTTACTTCGTCCCCGAGACCGTGCGTACCGACGTGCTGTTCCGGGATATGCAGAGCCGGAAGGTCCACTTTGCCGTGGTGGTGGACGAGTACGGCGGCACCAGCGGCATCCT
>JAGBDQ010000082.1 GCA_017937415.1 Oscillospiraceae bacterium | reverse complement strand
CCGTCAGGAACTCCGGCCCGCCCTCGGGGCCCAGCCGGTGGACCTGCTCCACCCGGTAGAGGACGGCCTGGTAGACCCGGGTACCGCCGCCCTTCAGGGTCATGGGGATGGGGATCAGGAGGGCCAAAGCCACCAGAGCGCACAGGCCCAGGGCAATTTTCTTCTTCATAAGGATACCTCCTTGCAGATAGCGGCAACTTTGCAATACATCCTTTAGACGGCGGGAAAGGAAAAAAGTTCCTCTCCTGATAAAAATTTTACGAAGAAGCTGTGCCGAGCCGGACCACCTCAGTCCGCCGGGGTGTACCAGATGAAATCAAAGAACTTGTCCACGCTGGTATTCAGAATGAGCTCCGGGTCGAAGTCCAGCCGCTCCAGCAGGGCCCGGGCCGCCTCGAAAGTGCCCACCGCCGAGGGGTCGTGGGCGTCCGAGTCCACGACGATGGGAACCCGGTACTTCATGCACAGGGGAAGCATGGTCTCGTAGTTGGCCACGCAGTTCAGCCGGTAGTCCGGCTTGGCGAAGGAGCTGTTGTTCACCTCCAGGGCCACATGGAGCTCCTTGGCGGCGGGGACCAGCTTCTCATAGTTCAGGGGGGTGTGGTCATCGTCGGGGTGGGAGACGAAAAAGACCTTGGGATGGCGCATACAGGAGATCAGGTTTTCTGTGTTCTTCTCCCGGCCTACATCGGTATAGCAGGGGCGGTGAATGCCCACGATGCCGTAGTTCAGGTACTTCAGATACCGCTCGTCCAGAGAGAGTGTGCCGTCGTTCATCACGTTGATCTCGCTGCCGTGGAGGACCCTGACCCCGTAAAGGTGGGAGGGGACGGCGCGCAGGTTGCCGAAGTAGATGGGGTCGGTGGTGCCCGGGATGCCCGGGGCGTGCTCGGTGATGCCCAGGAGCTTCAGCTCCCGCTCGGCGGCGGCCTGAGCCATCTCCCGGATGGTGCCGTAGGCGTGTCCGCTGGCGATGGTGTGGGTGTGGATGTCCAGTTCAAACTTTGGCAGCATGTCCCATTCCTCCTGACGTTGTTTCACCCGGTATTATAGCAAACCCTTTCTCCGAACGCAAGCGGGAAAAGGAACCCCTGCGGACAGAAAAAGCGGCTCCCGGGAAGGGAGCCGCTCTGTGCGCGGGAAAGCTTATCCGAAGAGCTGAGCCAGCCAGGACACCAAATTCACCTTGGCGAACACGGGCACGGCCACTAAGGAGACCGTGGACATGATCTTGATGAAGATGTCCAGGCAGGGGCCCACCGTGTCCTTCAGGGGATCGCCCACCGTGTCGCCCACCACGGCGGCCTCGTGGGCCTCGCTGCCCTTCAGGTGGCCGGGGATGCCGCCGGCCTCGATGTACTTCTTGCCGTTGTCCCAGGCGCCGCCGGCGTTGCCCGAGAAGATGGCGATCATGATGGCGCTGAGGGTGGAGCCGATGATGACGCCGCCCACGAACTCAGGGCCGAACACGAACCCGCACACCACAGGCACCACGATGGCCAGCAGGGAGGGGACCTTCATCTCCCCGATGGCCCCCTTGGAGGAGATGGAGATACAGGTCTTGTAGTCGGGCTTCTCGGCCCCGTCCAGAATGGCAGGGTGCTCCCGGAACTGGCGGCGGACCTCGTCCACCATCTTCCGGGCGGCCTTGGCCACCGCCTCAATGAGCATACCCGAGAAGAGGAAGGGGAGGGCGGCGCCCACGATGGCCCCTGCCAAAATCATGGGGGTCATGATGTTCAGCACCAGCTCGGTGCCCGCCTCGTTGAAGGAATAGAGGTAGGAGATCATCAGGGCCAGGGCGGCCAGGGCCCCCGAGCCGATGGCAAAGCCCTTTCCGATGGCGGCGGTGGTGTTGCCCACGCTGTCCAGGGTGTCGGTGATCTGCCGGACCTCGGGGTCCAGGTGGCTCATCTCAGCGATGCCGCCGGCGTTATCCGAAATGGGGCCGTAGGTGTCCACCGACACGGTGGCCGCCACGAAGGAGAGCATACCCATGGCCGCCATGGACACGCCGTACATACCGGAGAGCTGGTAGCTGGCAATGATGCCGGCGCCCAGCACGATGCAGGGGGCCATGCAGCTCTTCATGCCCAGGGCCAGGCCCTGGGTGATGGTGAGGGCGGGGCCCTCCACGGCGGCGGCGGCCAGCTTTTTGGTGGGGTTAAAATCCGCCGAGGTGTAGAACTCGGCCATCATGCCGATGACCACCCCGGAGAGAACGCCGATGGCGGCGGCGATCCAGGGGGAGAGGGCCCCGGCGGAGAAGCCCAGGGAGGCCTTCAAAACGGCGGTGTCCTCCCCCCGGAAGAGGACCAGGGCGGCGGCCAGACCCAGCAGGATGGTGAGGGCGGCGGCCACATAGGTGGCCCCGTTCAGGTCCTTGTGGGGGTCGGAGGACATGTGCTTCTTAAAGAGCAGGAAGGCGATGCCCACGCAGCAGGACAGCATACCGGCCGACACGAAGATCAGGGGGAAGAGCACGCACTTCTCCAGCATGACCTTGGTCATGCCGGTGCCCATGGCCTGGGACTGGAGGAACATGTGGTAGGCCAGGATGATGCCCGAGGTGATGGCCCCCACGAAGCTCTCCAGCAGGTCGGAGCCCAGACCGGCCACGTCGCCCACGTTGTCGCCCACGTTGTCGGCGATGGTGGCGGGGTTCCGGGGATCATCCTCGGGGATATGTACCTCAGTCTTGCCCACCAGGTCGGCGCCCATGTCGGCCGCCTTGGTGTAGATGCCGCCGCCCACCCGGTTGAACATGGCCACGATGGAGCAGCCCAGGGCGTAGCCCGACAAAGTCATGGTGAAGGGGACAAAGCTCAGGCCCAGGAAGTTGGTGTAGCTGGCGGTGGTCTCCTCCAGCTGCCCCAGCCCCAGACCGAAGATGATATACACAAGGAAGAGACCCAGCAGGGCGAAGCCGCCCACGCACAGACCCATCACCGAGCCGCCCCGGAAGGCCACCTTCACGGTCTCGCCGATGTCCCTGGTCTCCTTGGCCCGGTTGGACACCCGCACGTTGGCGTAGGTGGCGATCTTCATGCCGATGAACCCGGCGCAGCCCGACATGATGGAACCCAGGACCAGTGCCACGGCGGCGTGCCAGGTGGTGACGACGGCCAAAAGCACGGCCACCAGAGCAACTACGGAATAGAGGATCTTGTACTCATAGTCGATGAAGGCGTTGGCCCCCACCCGGATGGCCGAGGCGATCTCGCTCATCTCGCCGGTCCCTTCGGGCATTTTCTTGACCACCGTGAAGTTGAAGGCGGCAAAGGCAAGGGCCAGGCCCGCCGCGAAAACAACCAGGATGATGGCGATCTGCATACCCATGTTCTCCACTCTCCTCTCAGAATAAAGGGACAAGATTGACGCATTTTTATCAATAAACGCCAATCCCGTCACATTATATCATATAGCACATTGTCAAGAGTGTGTCAAGAGTTTTGGGGTATTTTTATACATTTCAACAATAGGGAGCAACTTTTTTACAAGGCCGGGGCGGGGTATGTTTGCCGGGCAAAAAAAGGGGAAGGACTCTCGCCCTTCCCCGGTGTTCACTGCGCTTGTTTCAGTTCCTTCAACTCCCGGTTGATCTTCTTGACCATGGCCTCCAGGGCGGAGACACGGGCGTCCAGAACTTCCAAATCGTCAATTCTGTTTAGCTTTCTTATGATGGTCCGTTGATTCTCAAAAAGCAGGTCAAATTTCGGCTCCATGTAAGTCTTGAGCCAGTTTTCCCATTCTGGAGGCAGACCTTCTGGTATGTCCGAGCGAATTTCTTTCATGAATCTTCCTCCTCACACGTTATGATTAATCGGCCCGGGCGGCGCGTTCCAGGGCGAAAAGCCGCTTTTCCAGGTTTTCGGCTGCAAGATATTCCGGGTCATTCCGGGTCTCCTGAAGCTCGGGATCATTGTTTCGGCAATCATCTATTTTCCACGTCTGAAAAAGAGAGAGGATGCGCCGGAGGATCACCACCTCCCCCACCGAAAGAGAGAGGGAGACCATGACTTGGTTCTGCTCCTCCCGGAGTTCGTGGAAGCGGTTGATCCGCAGTTTGCGGGCCGCCCGGTGGTAGGCGTAGGAGGTTTTGTTCGCACTGAGCTCCAGACGTTCCCCGATGGCCCGGAAGGAGAGCTTTTGCTCCTCCCGGAGGGTGACGATGGTTTGCTCCTGGTCGGTCAGGGTGTATTTCATGATAAAATTCCTCCCTCGTTTAAGAACCGTATAAGATGCCACACAAATATAGCACCTTATAAGGTGCAAGTCAATAAGGAATCCTATAAGATGCGATATCTTTATACTATATTGTTAAAAGGGGAGAAACGTATGGAGTATTACGAGAGACTAAAGGCTGTTAGAGAGGACCAAGACAAAACCCAGCGTGAAGTAGCAGAAGCGCTTAAAACAACAAGGCAGCAAATTGGGAAATATGAAAGCGGAAGCCAAGTTATGACCATCGGAAAATTGAAAGAGATATGTCAGTTTTATCAAGTATCAGCTGATTACATTTTGGGGCTGCCGAAGGGTTTGAACTGGCCGAAATAAGGGAATGTTCTTTTTGCCCAAGGGCAAGGGCATATTCCCAAAGGGACTACTTTGAGGCCAAAGTAGCCCCCTTGGAACCCCCGAAAGCCCCAAAGGGGGAAAGTTTCGATTCTTTCCCCCTTTGGAATCCCCCTTTCAACGACCAAAGGGCAGGGCCTGCGGGCCCTACCCTTTGGAAACCCACCCGGGGCGTTCTACCGATAGGCTGGTGGCCTTCAACCTGCACTTCGTAGCAGGTTTTGGCTCGGCCGTGCCGAGGACCGTTACGAAGTAAGGCCCGAAGGCCGATAGCCTGAAGGAGGACAGCCCGGGGAGGAATCCAAGGGGAGGGGGACCGCAGTCCCCCTCCCTTGGTCGTT
>JAGBDQ010000081.1 GCA_017937415.1 Oscillospiraceae bacterium | reverse complement strand
GTGTAGCTGTTATAAAAGTTCCAGTTGTCGCAGAACTCCGCCAGGGTCAGCTCTCCCCGGTGGGGCGGCATGGCGGCCTGGGCCAGGATCAGGAAAGCCAGGACCGATACGGCCAGCCGTACCCCCACATAGGCCACGCACCGGGCGGTGCTGTCCGGGATCTCCATCCGTTCCGGCTCCCCGTCCTCAGCCCGCTCCCAGTCGCAGCGCTCCTGCCGGTCCACCGTCTGATAGCTTTTGTACTCCCGCCAAAACTCGTAGAACGGGATGCCGTAGCCCATGCCCTTGGCGAAAACGGTCCAGGTCCGGTGCCGGGCCTGCTCCCAGGTGAGCTTGTTCCCATCCCCGTCCCGGACGGTGATCCCGAAGATCCACTTGCCCGGCGTGGTGCCCCAGCGGCTCAGCAGCAGCGGCTCTAAAAGCAGCATCACCCCAATGCCCAGGTAGGCGTCAAAAAGCTTGAACAGGGCGTTGTTCATGGTCTGGGGGGAAAGATGGAACGCCAGTGCCCACAGGACGGCAAAGGGGAGCCCGTAGAGGATCAGGTCCAGCATCCGGGCAAAATACCGCCGCCAGGGGTGGCCGGTTGGGGGCGGCAGCTCATCCACCGGCGGGGCAAACCGTTCCGAGGCCGGAACGGGCTCCCGCTCCAGCTCCCGCAGCCAGGGCTGGGGATCCAGGGCGGCGTAGTCGGTCCCGGTCTCCCGGAGGCGCTGGCAGACCTTGCGGGCCCGGTCCAGGGCGGCCTGGTCGGTCTCCAGCTTTTTCAGCTGCCCGGCAAGCACATCGGGCAGGGCAGACTCCCCGTTTTGCAGGGCGCGGATCTCCTCCAGCCCCAGTTGGAGCCGGCGGAGCAGCTTGATCCGCTCCAGGGTCTCCACGTCGGCCTGGGAATAGTCCCGGTAGCCGTTCTCCTCCCGCCGGGGCGAGATCAGCCCCTCCTGCTCGTAAAATCGGATGTTGGCCCGGGTCATTCCCACGGCCTGTTCCAGCTCTTTAATGGTCATAAAACCACCTCCCGGGGACAGGATAAGCTATCAAGCGGGTTTACAGTCAAGGGGTTTTTGAAAAATCAGTTGAATTTCTCCCAGGCCAGGTCATCCCACTCGGCTGGGGCGGGAACAGGATAGCGGTAGCACTGATTTTTATAGAAGGACTCCCGGCCCCACTCTCCAAATCCGCAGTCAAAATAGACTGTGCCATCGGAGGTTATGGCAAAGCCATTCAAATTACAGGAATAGAAATAGGCATAAACAGTGCCGTCTTCAACACTAAGGATCATATAGTTTGTTCCGGTGTAGCCATAGATATCTGTGCTCCCTACAAAAAGGACACAGTCCGTCTGACCATCTCCGTTCATATCAGCCCATGCATACCGGGGTACTTTCAGAGGTTCCTCACTCCCTGTGAAGATCCTTTCCTTTTCCAAATATTCCTCCATAGTAGCAGTTCCCACATTCGCGGTATACCCATCCCCGGAAACGCCCACAAGTTCGGCCCCCTCCCACAGCACCCTGCCGATGGCGGAACGGACTTCGGCCTCCTCTATTGGCTTATTCTTCTGTCTGGACAGTGCCTCATAGTCACAAACAGGCAAAACCAAAGGCGCTGCAGGGCCTTCTCCCTCCAAATCATTGTCCGTGCGGCTGTAACTCCAAAGAGCAGGGACCGCTCCGGGTACGACTTCTTCCACTTCTTTGTGCCCAACGATTTCCCCATCTACCAGTTTCTCATCATGGAGGATCCCCTGACAGACCAGCTCTCCATTGACTATACTGTATTTGCTGTAGCCCCAGTAGGACATCCGTCCCCAGCTTACCAGAAGAGCGTTCTCCCCCGGCCAAGTATAAAAACCGGCACAGGTCTCAACCACTTCCCCAATGTATTCCACAGCGCCACCCCGAAATGTGTAACACTCATAGGTGGGGCTGGAAAGCCTCCCCAAGGCGATAAAGAGTTCCGGTATCCCGTCCTTATCCACATCACAGAGAACATAATGGTAACTGGCCCTATTGGCAGCGTTCCACTTTTCCTCATCCGCCTCTATCTCTTCCCTGGTGGCAGTTTGGGCCCATTGGATCAACGGGGCTTCCTTTTCAATACGCTGGGAGAGATATTCTATGTACCCCTCCTGCCAAGGCTCGTACTCCCCCGGGGGCACATCGACTGCCTGGACCACAAAGGGCTCCGGGGTAGGGGTAGGCTCCGGGGTGGGCGTT
>JAGBDQ010000080.1 GCA_017937415.1 Oscillospiraceae bacterium | reverse complement strand
CTGGTCGGAGCAGTTCGGACAAAGCGTGTGAAAAAGAAAAGGAAAAGAAACGGAGAAGAGGAGGAACCTATATGAGCAAAACCGCATTCCCCCTGGACGAGAGCAAGCTGCCCTTTTCCATTCCCAAGGATCCGGTGGCCCGGGAAAAAATCGTCAAGCTGGGCAAGAAGATCACCGACCGGGTGCCTGCCAAACTCCACGGCGTCACGGTGGAGGATCCCGAATACTGGGGACTGGCAGGCATTGTCACCGATGAGATGGCCGACCTGGCCCTGAAAATGGACGTACGCAAGCCCCTAACCTTTGCCCAGCTCCAGAAGCTCTCTGGCATGGAGAAGGAGCCCCTGGAAAAGCTGCTGGACGAGATGAGCCGGGCGGGACTTCTGGAATACAACTGGGAGAACCTGGACGGCAAGAACCCGGACCACGAAAAGCGGTGGGTGCTGCCCCAGTTCGTCCCCGGCAGCGCAGAGTTCTTCAATATGAATACCGGCCTCATTGCAGAGCATCCCGAGGTCACCGCCTTTTTTGAGCGGATGACCTTCCTGCCCCTGGAGAAGATCACCCCCATGGTTCCTCCCGGCGGCGCCGGCATCGGCATGCACGTCATCCCGGTGGAGAAGGCCATCGAGACCGAGAGCCAGTCCCTGGACATTGAGCACATCTCCCACTGGCTGAAGAAGTACAACAAGTTTGTCGCCTCCCCTTGCTCCTGCCGGCTCTCCCGGGCCCAGATGGGGGAAGGCTGCGGCGATGACCCCGAGGGCTGGTGCGTGGCCGTGGGCGACATGGCCGACTATGTGGTGGAGACCGACAAGGGCGGCCGCTACATTACATATGAAGAGGCCCTGGATATCTTCCGCAGGGCTGAGGAAAACGGCTTTGTCCACCAGATCACTAACATTGACGGCGAGGAAAAGATCTTTGCCATCTGCAACTGCAATGTGAACGTGTGCAACGCCCTGCGGACCAGCCAGCTTTTCAACACCCCCAACATGTCCCGCAGTGCCTACGTAGCGAAGGTGGAGACTACCGACTGCGTGGCCTGCGGCCGGTGCGTGGAGGCCTGTCCCGCCGGTGCGGTGAAGCTGGGGCAGAAGCTGTGTACCGTGGACGGCCCCATCGAATACCCCCGGCACGAACTGCCCGATGACACTCCCTGGGGCCCCGACCACTGGGACATCAACTACCGGGACAACAACCGCATCAACTGCTACGATACCGGCACCGCCCCCTGCAAGACCGCCTGCCCAGCCCACATCGCCGTTCAGGGTTACCTGAAGCTGGCCGCCCAGGGCAGGTACACCGAGGCCCTGGAGCTTATCAAGCGGGAAAATCCATTCCCCGCCGTGTGCGGCCGGGTGTGCAACCGCCGGTGCGAGGACGCCTGTACCCGTGGCACCATTGACCGGGCCGTGGCCATCGACGAGGTCAAGAAGTTCATTGCTCAGAAGGACCTGGACGCCGAGACCCGGTTCATTCCCCAAAAGGTGGTCCCCAAGCTCCTGGGGGAGTTCAGCCAGAAGATCGCCATCATCGGCGGCGGTCCCGCCGGTCTGAGCTGTGCATTCTACCTGGCCCTCAAGGGCTACGAACCCACCGTCTTTGAGAAGAACGAGAAGCTGGGCGGCATGCTTCGCTACGGTATCCCTTCCTTCAAGCTGGAAAAGGATGTGATCGACGCTGAGATCGAGGTCATCCGGGCCCTGGGCGTGGACTTCCGCTGCGGCGTGGAGGTAGGCAAGGACCTGACCCTGGACGACTTGCGGGCCCAGGGTTACGAGGCCTTCTACATCGCCATCGGCTGCCAGCGGGGCCGTCTGCCCGGCATCCCCGGCGAGACCGCCGACGGGGTGTTCTCGGCCGTGGACTTCCTGCGGACCGTAGGAGGCGATGAGACCCACAAGGTCACCGGCAAGTCGGTGATCGTGGGCGGCGGCAACGTGGCCATCGATGCTGCCCGCACCGCCCACCGCTGTGGTGCTGAGAGCGTTTCCATGTACTGCCTGGAGCCCCGGGAGAAGATGCCCGCCTCCCTGGAGGAGATCACCGTGGCGGAGGAGGAGGGGGTCACCATCCAATGCGGCTGGGGGCCCAAGGAGATCCTCACCGAGGGCGGCAAGGTTTCGGGCGTTGTCTTTATGCGCTGCACCAGCGTGTGGGATGCTGAGGGCCGTTTTGCCCCCCAGTACGATGAGCAGGATACCGTCACCGTCCCCTGCGACCATGTGGTGCTCTCCATCGGCCAGGCCACGGCCTGGGGCGATCTGCTGGAGGGCAGCGGAGTGGAGCTGGTGAATGGCCGCATCCAGGCCGACAAGCTTACCTATCAGGTGGGTCAGAGCGATATCTTCGTGGGCGGCGACGTCTACACCGGCCCCAAGTTTGCCATTGACGCCATCGCCGCCGGCAAGGAGGCCGCCATCTCCCTCCACCGGTTCGTCCAGCCCAACACCAGCCTGACCATCGGCCGGAACCGCCGAGATTTCATCGAGCTGAACAAGGATAACATCAAGGTGGAGGAATACGATACCGCTTCCCGCCAAATCCCCGGCATGGACGACACCATCGACTGGAAAAAATCCTTCCGGGACGCCAAGAAGCCCTTCACTGAGGAGCAGGTCAAGATCGAGACCGCCCGGTGCCTGGGCTGCGGTGCCAGCGTGGTAGACCCCAACAAGTGCATCGGCTGCGGCGTGTGCACCACCAAGTGCGCCTTTGACGCCATCCATCTCCATCGGGAGCGGCCCGAGTGCAGCAAGATGGTCAAGGCCGAGGATAAGCTCAAGCACATTCTGCCCAACATGGTCAAGCGGGAGATCCGCATCAAGTTCGGCAAGAAGAAGCGCTGAATTTGTTGTCCCGCCCGGAAAGAGAGCCGGGTTGACAAAATAATATTTTGAGAGAGAAAAGAGAGGGGAATAGGTATGCTGTTTCAAATCTATGGGGACCGTGCCATGTACCAGCTTCTGGGCTGGCTGATGGTGTTTGTCTGTCTCATTCTGTGCAATGAGATTGCCCGCCGGAGCAAAAAGGGAGGTATTTTCTTCTTCCTGGTGCTCCCCGCCGCCCTGACTGTCTACTTCATTTCTATCTATGTGGGGGCCGCTATGGGGGCTGACTGGGCCATCCACAACGACACCTATGTGTACATGAACAGCTGGTTCCACTATGCCAAGCTGTACGCCGCCACTGCGGGCTGTATCGGCTTTATGATGCTCAAGTACAAGTGGAGCATCGGCAAGACCGAGTGGTTCAAGGTCTTTCCCTTCGTCATCGTGGCCATCAACATCATGATCGCCGTGTGCAGCGACTTTGAATCGGCTATCAAGGGCTCCATGGCCATGGCCCAGTACGGGGACCGCTGGTGGCTCTCCAGCGAGAACGTGTGGCTCTACGGCGGTTGGTGGAACTGGCTCAACGGCATCGCCGGCATTGTCAACATCTTCTGCATGACCGGCTGGTGGGGCATTTACTCCTCCAAAAAGAAGGACGATATGCTCTGGCCCGACATGATCTGGCTCTACATTCTGGCCTATGACGTGTGGAACTTCCAGTACACCTACCTGAACCTGCCCACCCACGCCTGGTACTGCGGCCTGGCCCTGCTGCTGGCCCCCACCGTGGCGGCGGCTCTGTGGAACAAGGGCGGCTGGATCCAGAACCGGGCCAACACCCTGGCCACCTGGTGTATGTTCGCTCAGGTCTTCCCCCTGTTCCAGGACAACAGCGTTTTCACCACCCTGCCCGTGTTGTACGCCGACGGATTTATGGATGCCAACCTCCGACCCACCCTGGTCAACCCGGTTCCCCAGGGGGTCATTTCCATCCTGTCTCTGGCTGTCAATGTGCTGGTGCTGGCCATTATTATCCGCCGCTCCATCCAGCAGAAGAAGAACCCCTATAAGAACGAGATCTTCACTGACACCCGGGACTTTCAAGCCGCTATGGAACGGGCCGAGTAAGCCATGCACGAATTGGGTATTGTATTCAACGTTATCAAAACGGTGGAGCGGACGGCCGCTGAAAACAACGTGAAAGAGGTCTCCTTGGTCACCCTGGAGTTGGGGGAGGTCTCCGGGGTGGTCCCCCGGGAACTGACCTCCTGTTGGGACTGGGCGGTGAAGAAAAACGAGCTGATGACCCAGGCACAGTTGGCCATCGAGATCATCCCTGCCGTCACCTACTGCGACGCCTGTGAACAAACCTATCCCACCGTGCCTCAGGGGAAGATCTGTCCCCACTGCGGCAGTGACCGGACCTGGCTGCTCCAGGGAAATGAAATGAACATCAAAGAGATCAGTGTTCTCTGACAAGGAAGGCAATCACCATGGATGAAGTGAAGATCATTGAGATCAAACAAAGTATTTTTGCGGACAATGACCGGGAGGCCGATCGGCTCCGGGCCGGGCTGAAGGAGGAAAGGACCTTCCTTCTCAATCTTATGTCCTCCCCCGGCTCGGGAAAGACCACCACCCTGAAACGCACCGTGGCCGCTTTGAAGGATGAGCTGCGCATCGGGGTCATGGAGGCCGATATCGATTCGGCGGTGGATGCCCAGGCCATGGCCCAGACCGGAGTACGGGCCATCCAGCTCCACACCGGGGGCATGTGCCACCTGGACGCCGGCATGACCGAGCAGGGCCTGAAGGAGCTGGGTACCGCCGACCTGGACCTGGCCATTCTGGAGAATGTAGGCAACCTGGTCTGTCCCGCCGAGTTTGACACCGGGGCGGTAAAAAACGCCATGATCCTTTCGGTGCCCGAGGGCCATGACAAGCCCCTGAAATATCCTCTGATCTTTACGGTGTGCGACGCACTCATCATCAACAAGATCGACGTGCTGCCCTACTTTGACTTTGACATGGATAAAGTGGTGGAGTACGCCCACATGAGGAACCCCAACCTGAAGATCTTCCCCATCTGCGCCAAAACAGGGGAGGGGATGAAGCCCTGGATCGACTGGCTCCGGGAGCAGGTGAACACCTGGAACGCCGGAGAATGATTCTCTCAATGTCGAGGGCGTAGTGAGCGCATAACATCAATAAAGCATCAAAATGACGTTTTATAAAACACTTTTTGAAACGGGCGTTCCACATAATCGACACAAATTGAGAGAGCTCACATCTCCAATGTAGGATGTGAGCTCTCTTTTTTCAGTCTTCAAACAATTTGGAGACAGGGACGTTCAAAACTTCCGCTATCTTAAACAGAGTTTCCATTGATACGCCAAAGGGCCTGGTGGGGCTTTCGATCTTGGCGACGAATGACCACGGCTTGCCGATCTCATCTGCAGATGCTTCTTGGGTCAGCCTCATCAGTTTGCGGTAATACTGCACTTTCGATCCAAAGTGGATGTACTGCTCTCTGTATGCTGTTTCCACATCGACACCCCGTTCAAGTAAAAGGGTATCATGAAACGGCGAATTTGTTTATAAATCAGGTCTCTTTACAGTTTCTGCTTGAGCATATCGGGATCGGATATCGATGTTACCTTTCCTTCTGTGATCCCGTTCTCGTTGAAAGAGTCAACACGAACATAGTAGTGCTCTATGTCAGCATCTAACGCCCGGACCTCCACCCGGGTCTCTCCGAACACACGGAAGCTGTGATAGAGTTTATCAGGGGCGTGCCCCCAAAGCACTTCATAGCCCACGCCGTCCCCCTGCCAGCTCACCTCCATTGTCATTCCATCGGTCCGACTTGCGATCACCTGAGAGGCTTGATCAGGCAGCTTACCCTGTCCCAGGCCGAACACCCGCAGGCCGCTGACACAGGCAGGAGCTCCATAAGCGGTCTCGGTAACAGTGAGGCGAACATACCGGGCTTCCACACCAGTTTCCCGTACCACCAGGTCGTGGGTCAGGTCGGTGTCCGCCGCCCGTTTGTCCTCCAGCACGCTCCAGCTTTCACCGTCCACGCTGATCTCCAGCAGCCAGCGGGTAAAAAACGCCCGCTCCTCAATGTACCGCCCCCGGCCCGGCTCACCCACCAGTTCCGCGCCGTCCGGCAGCTTTTTCACGATCCCCATATCATCAGCAAAATTTACCTGCACCGCATTCACGGTAAACACGCTCCCCAAGTCCACCGTGAGGTGAGCCGTTTTATCACCCGCATCGGCCTTCCACCAGGTCCGCACATCCTCATCCACGGCATTGGCGGCGGGCTTCGCCTCGCTGCTGGCGTAAGCCCGCTTTCCATAGCTGAGAAGCATCCACTCCGGGGGAGACCAAGGGTCCTGTGCTTTTCCCGTAACGGCCTGGGGCCAATCTCCGTAACGCTGGTTGCAAAACAGCTCGCCGTCAGCGTCGAACCCGGCGGGCCACAGGCCTATCCGCCGCTCGAAATCATGGTTCACCGAGATGCGCATGGTGCTGGTATGCCACCAATTTCCATGCCGATCCTCCATGGTGGAGCCGTGGCCCGCACCGGGGCAGAAGCCACCGGGGGAATAGGAGTAGGGGTTGTTCTTGCAGACAGTAAAGGGACCCAACGGTCCATCTCCCACATATACGCCGTCATTGTAAACATTAAACTGTGCGCCGGGGCAGGCATATTGCAGGTAATACCTCCCGTCATGCTTGGTCATCCATGCCCCCTCGATGTAGGGATTGTCGGACAAAGCCGCTCTCAGCAGGGGACGGTACTGCTCAGGGGTGGCCTCAATGGCGGGGGTGATGTCTGTGACCTCCTCCGGGCGGCAGCCCATGGCCTTCGCCATCTGCTGCTTCAGGAGCCAGACAATATTGCTTTTGTTGGGGTCGTAGTGGTGATTTTCTCCAGTTCGCTCCCAGCCGTATTCCTTCTTGTGATTTTGGATCAGGGCCACAGGCTCTCCCAACCGTTTCATGGTGACGGGGTCCAGCTCTACACCCCATATGGGGGTCATATTGCTGCACCCCCAGTAGAAGTACAGGCGTCCGTCATCGTCCAGAAACAGGTTTGGGTCCCAGAAATCAAAGGAGCCGGGGATACGTTCAAAGATACCGCTCTCGGGGTCCCGGGTGCGGTAAAAGTCACATACGCTCCCCCTGCGGCTGGCGCAAAAGTACATCCAATCTCCCACCGCCCGTACATCGGGGGCATAGTCATACACCGGCACGCCATCAAGAGGGCACTGTTTCCAGCTTACCAGATCCTCGCTGACCAAAAATCCCTTTGTCATGCTGGGGAACAGATAGTACTTTCCCCTGAACAGAATGAGAGAAGGATCGGCTGCCTCCCGGTTCAGGGTGAAGCCTCCGGTAGCCTGGTTGAACTGATAGCGGTAAGAAAAATTGATGGGGTTACAAAAGTACTGTTTCATAGTAAACCTCCCGGTGAGTGAATACCCCTACCCGAAAGGGCAGGGGCATTGTATTTATCTGCGGTAGTTTCCTAACAGCTTCAGACTGGGTTTGGGGATCCGCTTTTGGGTGGCGCGGTCCACAGCGATGAGGCCGAAGGTCATGGCGTAACCCTTCTGCCACTCGAAATTGTCCAGCAGGGACCAGTGAAAATAGCCTTTAACGGGAATGCCATCGGCCGCACAGCGGGCCACGCCTTCCAACGCGGTTTTAATAAAGGCTTGCCTCCGGGTGTCGTCGGCTGTGGCGATACCATTCTCCGTGACGAAGATCGTACCGTGAAAATCCTTCGCCGCGGCACGGATCACGTGCTCCAAACCCTCGGGATAATACTCATACCCTGCCTGGGTAAGCTCTGCTCCATCCGGGGTGGGCAGCAGGCCGTCAGGGCCAATGAGGGAGCGGGTGTAATTCTGCGCGCCCAGGAAATCATCGTCCTTGATATAAGGTAAGTAGTGCCGGAACTCTTTGTCCCACTCCTGCGCAGCTACGGCCTCCGCCCCGGGTTGGGCCTGAAAGTCGTGGAAGGACAGGGTAAGCCCCACTTTCACATGAGGACATACCTCCCGGATGGCGGCCCGGGCGGCGGTGTGGGCCCGGCAGATGATGGAATCTCCCTCCGGGGTGCAGGGGGACTGGAATACATGGACACCCTGGGGATCAGTAAGGCCAAAGGCAGCGGCGCCCTCCACGGCGGAAAGCTGCTGCTGTTCCATCAGGGCCTTCATGTTCATACCCATTTGAAGGGCGGCCTCCGGGTTCTGCTCGGCAGCCTTCTGGGCCTTCTGCGCCTGGAGCATATACCGCTTCATGATGTCGGCGATCTGAAGACGGATATTGGCCTCGTTGATCGTGCATACATAAGTCAGATCACTTCCCAGCCGCTCCATTACATAGCGGCAATAGCGGACAAAATCATCGATCACGCTCTCGACTTCCCAGCCGCCCTTGGCGATCAGCCATGTGGGGGAGGAAAAGTGGAACAGCGTGACCATGGGCTCCACACCGTTTTCTTTGCAGCAGCGGATCACATTCCGGTAGTGCTCCACCTCGGCCTCGTCAAACTTCCCTTCCTCGGGCTCGATCCTGGCCCACTCGATGGAGAACCGATAGGCGTTCAGTCCTGCGGCTGTCAGCAGTTTAATGTCCTCCTCATAGCGGTGGTAATGATCCACTGTTTCCCCGGAGGGCTCGGCATAGGCAGTGTGGGGAATATGTTCCAGTGCCCAGCAGTCGTTGTGGATATTGTTTCCTTCCACCTGGTGTGCCGCGGTAGATGCCCCCAACAAAAAATCCTGCTCAAATGGTTTCATGATCTGACCTCCTTGTTTTATGAACTCCTATCCTGGATTTTAATCTATTTTATCGCCCGGAGAAATCAAGAATTATACATAAAAGTCGCAAATTCGCCCTTCTTACAGAAGAGGACGAATTTACGACTTTTGTTCTGAAATTTTGACCTCACGGGAAAAACGGTATTTTTATAATGGATACAGAACCGCCCCAAACAGCGTAAAAATCATATTTCAGGGAGGAAAAAACTATGGCAAAGCAACCAAAGCGGACCCAAAGTGAGATCGATGGTGTTCAGTACCGAAAAGCAAAGCTCTGGCAGATCATCCTGTATGCCTGCAACGGCTTTGTGGGGATGAGCGTGTATTCCCTCATTGGCATGGCCAGTTACAGTGCGAGCATCGGCTACGGCGTTGGAACGGTGGCGGTTGGATATATCCTTACCAGCACCCGTATCCTGGATGCCATCACCGACCCTCTGCTGGCATTCCTCTACGACAAGGTAAACACCCGTTTTGGCAAGCTGCGGGTGCTGCTGGTGTCCGGCTTTCTGATTGAGGCCGTGGCTCTGCTGTGTATGTTCAACTTCATGAGCAGCAAAGGCTTTGGCTGGGCCATGTTTACCGTCTTGTACGTCATCTATGTCATTGGCTATACCATCACCAACATGACTGCCCAGACCATTCCCGCCATCATGACCAATGATCCTAAGCAGCGGCCTCTCATCGGCGTGTGGACCACCGCTTTCAACTACCTGGTACCCATGACCATGATGATCGTGCTGAACATGGTGCTGCTGCCCATGTTCGGCACACCCAACGGGGACGGGAGCTTTGCCTACAACCAGGCATTCCTCTCCGTCGCCTGCTGGGTGTGCATTGGTATGGGCGCGGTGGGTATCATACTGGTGTGTATCGGCGTCAGCGCCTTTGATAAACCGGAAACCTTTATGGGCGTCAGCCGGAAGCGGGAGCCGCTTAAGCTCAAGGACATGGTTTCCGTACTGAAGGGCAACAAGCCCCTGCAGTGCTACATTGTGGCCCAGGCCACCGACAAGCTGGCCACCCAGACCAACTCCCAGTCCATCATCAACACCCTGCTCTTCGGCATCGTCATCGGCAACATGGGGATCGCCACCACCCTCCAGGCGGTGAGTATGCTGCCCTCCATCCTGTTCGCCATTGTGGGGGCCAGATACGCCGGCAAGTTTGGCAGCAAAAAAACCATTGTGACCTGGAGTACCATCTCCATGGTTGTGGCGGTGGTGACCGTGGTGTTCTTCGCTTTGGGCGACCCGAAACAGATCGCCGTGATGGGCCCCATGATGATCGCCTACATCGTCCTGAACCTGGCCCTCAGCGGCTCCATGATGTGCATAACCACCGGCAGTAACGCCTTTATGGCGGACGTCATCGACTACGAACTGGACCGCTCCGGCAAGTATGTCCCTGCCGTAGTCACCGGCGTGTACAGCCTTATCGATAAGATCATCTCCGCCTTCGGGGCAACCATCGCCACCGCCTGCGTGGCCCTTATTGGCTACACTTCCACCTTGCCCCAGCCGGGGGACGCAATGACTGTCGCTCTGTTCTGGATGACCATGTTTGTGAAGTTCGGCATGCCTATTTTGGGCTGGCTGGCCACACTGGCCGCTATGCGGTTCTGCAAATTGGACAAGGCTGAGATGGTGGAGGTCCAGAAGCGGATCGCCGAGAAAAAAGCTGAAGCCCGTCATGAGGTGATCGAGGAGAATATGCGCTGAGAGTCTCAGCGCTCCTTTTCCCGAAATTGGGTGGGCGTCATGCCTATGACATCGCGAAAGGCCTGGCTGAAATAGCTGCGGGTGGCAAAGCCAAGTTGTCCGGCAATCTCCAAAATTGACATCTGCGTGCTTTGCAGCAGAAGCTTAGCTCGTTCCATTCGGGCGAATTTGATATAGTCGTTGATAAAAAAGCCTGTCTCTTCTTTGAATTTGCGGGTGATATAGTATTCGCTGTATCCCACCAGATCGGCCAGATCGGCGGCCCGGAGCTTTTCTCCCAGGTTCATCTCGATATAGTCGCAGCAACGCTGTACCGCCTCCGACCGGGCGGGATCTTTTCGGCATCGGTGGACCCGGTGGACAAAGTCGTCATACATCGGGACAGCGATTGAAGTCAGCTCATCTATAGATTTGGCGTTTTCGGCGCCCTGGATATAGGCGTCCCCCAAAGAATAGGCCTCCTCTGGAGAGAGTCCCCCCTCCATAGCGGCCCTGCAAACGATAGAACAGAATACGATCACCGAATCTTTTGCCTGGCGCAGCGGAGCACCCCCCTGAAGAGGGACCCCGTTACTGATCATAGCGGAGTTTTGTAGGGCGGACTTGTAATTGAGATCCCCGTTGCGTACCATTTGCAGCAATGCCCGTTCTGCGTTCCAAATCAGATGGCGGTCCCGGTAGGGCGTTTCACCCCGTTCTCCAGTCCTGTTGGCCTTGGGTGGGTCTAACAGGCAAAGATCGCTGGACCCCAGATGATGCCCAGTCAGGCAGTAATGAAGCATCAAAATATAGCGAGAAAAGACGATATGCTGAGAGACCGGCACTTGGGGCAGGCTCTGCATAAATCGGGATTTCCATGCAATGGAGGCCTCGGCACCCTGATAGGCGGAAAGTCCGTCCCTGATCTGCCGCATGGCAGTATCAGAGAAGAAAACAGGACCTAAAACGCAGACCCTCACCAGTTTCCCGTCTTCCTTCTCGAAAGCGGCTCCCCATACCATCCCCATTTCGGAACTCAGCATCACAGGTGCATCTTGCACTGCGGCATAGGCCAGCATTCTGGCTCGGCATCCTGAAACAGAAAAAGCGGTATCAAAGATGGCCTCCTCCGCACAGGTAGAGGAGAGAAGACTTCCTTCCCCGTCATACTGCCACAGGCTTACCTCTCCGCCGCAGCGGATCAGCTCCTGAAACAGCGCCAGATTTTGCGAAGCATCCATTTTAACTGCCCCCTTTGGCCCCATCATAGCAGAAAATATGTATTTTTTCAACAGGAGGAATACCATGCGAACCATCATACCCCTCAACACGGAATGGACTTTTATAAAAACGGCTCCCGGGCCTCTGGAGGCTGCTTTGGCGGCAGGAGAGCCTGTGACCCTGCCTCACACCTGGAATGCGGTGGACGGGCAGGACGGCGGTAATGATTACTACCGCGGCACCTGCTGGTATGTCCGGCAGTTGAAGCGCCCTGCATTGGATAAGGGCGGTGAAGCTTGGCTGGAGTTTGCCGGAGCTGCATACACTGCGGAGGTCTACCTCAACGGGGAAAAGCTGATCCGGCACGAAGGCGGCTTTTCCACCTTTCGGGTCAATGTGACCGACCTCCTCCAGGAGACAAATACGCTGGTCCTCTCGGTAGATAACGGCGACAACGACCGGGTATATCCCCAAAAGGCTGACTTTACCTTTTATGGCGGACTTTACCGGGAAGCCCGGCTCATCTGTGTACCAAAATTGCATTTTGACCTTGCCTGTCACGGCACCTCCGGGATCAAGGTGACCCCGGAGGTAGATTTGGAGAAGCAGTCTGCTAAAGTTACAGTAGAGACTTGGCAGGTGGGCAGCGGGGATGTGACCTTTACAGTAGCGGGGCAGACCCGGGTTGTGACTCCTGTAAGCAGCCATGCCCAGGCCGTGTTCTCTCTTGAAAATGTTCATCTTTGGGATGGGGTGGACGATCCCTATCTCTATACCGCCACCGCATCCCTTCCCGGCGGCGATATTGTCTCCACGCAGTTCGGGTGCCGAAAGTTTGAGATCGACCCTCAGAAGGGATTCCTGCTCAATGGCCGCAGCTATCCGCTCCGGGGAGTGAGCCGTCACCAGGACCGGCGGGGCGCGGGCAATGCCCTGACCCCGGAGATGCACCGGGAGGACATGGCCATTGTCCGGGAGATCGGGGCTAATACCCTCCGCCTTGCACACTATCAGCACGCCCAGGAGTTTTATGACCTGTGCGATGAAAACGGCATCATTGTCTGGGCCGAGATCCCCTATATCACCATGCACATGAAAAATGGGAGAGAGAACACGTTGAGCCAGATGGAGGAGCTGATCCTCCAGTGCTATAACCACCCGTCCATTGCGGTGTGGGGCCTTTCCAACGAGATCACGGCGGCCAGTGCGGTCAACGAGGATCTTCTGGAAAACCACAGGCTTCTCAATGAGCTGTGCCATAGGCTGGACCCCACCCGGCCCACTACTATGGCTCACGTATTCATGCTGGAGACCGACAGTCCCATGACCGGGATCGCCGATGTGGGCAGCTATAACCTGTATTTCGGCTGGTACCTGGGCGAGCTTGAGCAGAACGAGGAGTTCTTTGACGAGTATCACGCCAAATTCCCGGACCGTCCTATTGGCCTTTCCGAATATGGAGCCGACGCCAATCCCCGGTACCAGTCCCCTGCTCCGGAGAAAGGGGACTATACCGAGAGCTACCAGTGTGTTTACCATGAGCATATGCTTCAAATGATCGAGGCCAGGCCCTGGCTCTGGGCCACCCACGCCTGGAATCTCTTCGACTTTGCCGCCGACGGCCGGGACGAGGGGGGTGAGCACGGGGTGAACCAAAAGGGCCTGGTCACCATGGACCGAAAGCTGAAGAAGGACGCCTTTTATCTCTACAAGGCAGCCTGGAACAAAACCGAACCCTTTGTCCACCTCTGCGGCAGCCGATACATCGACAGGACCGAGTCTGTGACCGAGATCAAGGTCTACTCCAACCAGGGGGAGGTCAGCCTGTATGTAGACGGCAAGCTGCTGGCGATCCAAACAGGCAAAACCGTGTTCCGGTTCCGTGTGCCCATCACCGGCGAGCATTCCATCGAGGCCCGAGCGGGAGAGGTATGCAGCGTCATGCTGGTGCGGAAGGTGGACACACCCAATCCGGACTATATTTTCAACAAGCAGGCCGCTGCTGTTACCAACTGGTTTGACCAGGAACTTGACCCCACCTGCTACTCGGTTGCGGACACTCTGGCGGAGCTTCGCTCCAGCCCGGAGGCAGGTCCCATCATTGAGCAAATGATGGCCCAGGGGGCGGCCAGCCGGGGTGATGTGGCCGAAAGCGTCAAGGACAACCCGGCCCTTCAGCGGATGATGGGCCGTATGACTCTGATCAGTCTGCTCAAGCAAGCCGGGAATGTGGATGAGGAGAGCATCCGTCAACTGAACCGTGTCCTTCAGGGCATCAAAAAGGAGAGCTGAGCAATGGCAGTCAAAGCAGTCCAGCAATTCATGCTGGGGACCGTGATGAACACCGAAGCCCAGGTGCGGGATACCATGCAAAAAATGAAAGAGGCCGGTTACGGCGGCATTGAGCTGTGCGGCTTTATGATCCACCCCACGGGCTTTATGGTCCGGATGATGACCAAGGCCGCCGGGATGCCGGTGGGTAAGGGCGGCAAGCTCGACTGGCATACGCTGGTGAAGGACAGCGGGCTGGAGGTGGTTTCTGTCCATCAGGACCTGGGCAGTGTGGAGCGTGACCCCGCCGCTGTGGCTCAGGAGGCCCACCGGTTCGGCACGGACAAGGTGGTTATCACCGGGATGTACCGGTTCCCCTATGGGGAACGCGATGCGGTAAAGGAGTTGGCGGCGCGGCTGAACAAGGCGGGGGAAGCCCTGCATAAGGAAGGCGTTTCCCTGCTCTACCACAACCACAACTGCGAATTTCTTCGCCTGGCCCCTGGGGTAAACGGTTATGGACTTCTGCTGACGGAAACCGACCCGGCCTATGTGAACTTTGAGTTTGACAGCTACTGGTGTGCCGACTGTGGGGCTGACCCCTTGGCAGTGATGGATGCTCTGGGTCCGCGTATGAAACTGTGGCACATCAATGACCGGGGGACCCGGCAGACCGGTCCCTGCATGACCCCCATCCTGAAAAGCGACAGCATGGAACTGGGTACCGGCTCCATGCCGCTGGATGCCTTGTGCGAGAAAGCAAAGGCAGTTGGCGTAGAGGCTGTGATCCTGGAGAGCCATCGCAACTGGATCGATAAAAGCCCGGTGAAGAGTTTCCGGCTCAGCGCGAATTATCTGAATACCCGGTTTTAAGGAGGGTAGACCATGTTTGAAGAATTGAAGCCCCGGTTCATACAGGCGGACCGCCCTTTTCGCGAAGGGGCGGTGGATGTGTTTGAACAGCGTTTCAGTGCGGAAGGGGTAAAAAAAGCCTGTTTAATGATAACCGCTCTTGGGGTTTACGAGGCCGAGCTGAATGGGAAAAAGGTGGGAGACATCCTCTTTGCCCCCGGCTATACCTACTATCACCGCCAGCTTCAGGCCCAGAGCTATGATGTGACAGGTATGCTTCGGGAGGGGGAAAATCTCCTGCGGGTCTACCTGGGCCAGGGCTGGTACTGCGGGCGGTACACCTTTGACAACAAGTGCCAGATCTATGGGGAGCACACCGCTGTATCCTGGCTTTTGACCTTAGAGGATAACGAAGGGTCCCACAGCTATGCCAGCGATGGCGGGAACGTGTCTGTGCTGGAAAGCCCCTATGAATACGCTGGGCTTTACGATGGGGAAATCTACCATGCCAGACATCTGAAACCGAGCAATGCCAGAGTCATTCCTTACACCGGCAAGGTGCCCGAAGTAATTGAGGAAGGCATTCTCTACACCAAAGTGCAGGAAAAACTCCAAGTACAGACTGCCGTGAAGCGTGGGGATGTGACTATTCTGGATTTCGGGCAGAATTTCGCCGGCTTCATTGAGATCGATCCCGCATTTATGAAGGGGGATCGTCTGAAGCTGCG